>JAYUYQ010000095.1:0-6798 GCA_043752435.1 Betaproteobacteria bacterium | reverse complement strand
CCACGACCGGCGCCTTCTCCGGCGTCGGTTCAGGCGTGGATTTGGCCGGGGCAATCTCGACCTGGCTCGTCCCTACCCGCGCCAGCAACCGGCGCGCTTCGCGTTCAAGCTCGGCCACACGTTTTTTCGCCTGCTGCAGCTCAGTGGTCTGCGTATCCTGGGTGATGACCGGCACGGGACTGGTCGCACGCTGTTTGGTGTCGGTGTTGCCGCCGCCGTCGAGATTGTGCTGTGCCAGCGCATCAGCCTTGCTCGGTTTGGCCTGCGATTTGGTATTGACCAGCACCACGTCCAGCACCGGCGCCATGTTTTGCAGTCCGCGCAGGTCGGGCACGGTGAAGGTCAGCCCGAAAATCACAAAGGCATGCACCAGAAGCGAAATAACGCCGGCCGCACCGAAGCGGGTGCGAATGGTCATTTGTGCATAACGCCGGTCAAAATCGGCAATGCGCCGCTCCAGTTCGGCGACGCGCACATCGAGCCGATCCACGGCGCCGGCCCATGAGCCGCGGCGCGGATGTTTTGCGCGACGCGGCAGCGACACCACGTTAATGGCGGGTTTGGCACTCATGCCGGTTATTCTAGGCCAGCCCACGTAAATAGCAATAAAACATTAAAATCAGCTAATTAACTGTTTTGCTTAAAGTTGATTCCAGCATCCGGGCTGTCGTTAGTAATTACTGACTTTTCGGTGCTCCCAGTATCGTCTTGAAGTTCAGGTGCGCCCCCAGTTCCAGCAAATCCACGGCCCCGACTGCGAGTTCAACCTGGGCTCCCGGTGCCACTGTGGCGTCAAGAGACGGTACGCGCTGGGTGATCGGTACCGCGTCCAGCCGCACCAAGTTTTCACGCAGCACCACGCCGGTCACGGTGGCCGCCTGCTCCTGCAGCAACCAGCGCAGGCTCCAGTAACGCTCCATGGTACGCTGGTAATCACCGTAAACATCGTAGGCCGCCTCGAAGTCGCGCATCGCCGTCAGCAGGGCCGTGTCCTTGGCGCTGTAGACCGGCGCCTCGCCACGCACGCGCGCAATGAGTTGCCGCTGATTGACCAGATCCGCGTAACGGCGCAGCGGTGAACTCGCCCACATGTACTGCGCAACACCCAGCCCGTCATGCGGTCCGGCGGCCGTGCTGGTGCGCACCTTGCCGCCGCTTTGCACCCGGTACAGCGCCGGCAAGCCGGCGGCATGCAGTTCCCCGGCCCAGGTGCTGTTGGCAAGAATCATCAGCTCGGCCACCACCTGGTCGATCGGCGTGCCACGCGGACGCCGGGAAATCTGCACCCGGTCATCGTCGACCCGGAACACAAACTCGGGTCTGTCCTCGGGCTGCGGCAGATCGCCTTTGCGCGCGACCAGCCGGCTCCCTGAAAACTGCCACAGCCACGCCAGCACTTCGCCCTGCGGATGCGCAACCGCACCCGTGGCCAGCGTTGCGGCGTTGAACACCGGTTCCAGCACATCGTGGCGCAGGTTGTCGGCAATCAGCACGCGCTCCAGCCGTGTTTCGTGACCGGTAATCGAAAAGTCATCGGCGACATCAAAATAAATCGACAACGCCGGGCACTCGCGCCCTGCCGCCAGCGTGTACGCGCCGACTGCCGCATCGGGCAACATGGTGATCTTGCCGCCGGGAAAATACACCGTCGACATGCGCTCGTGCGCAATCGCATCCAGCGGCGAATCCGGCGTGATCCCCAGTGCCGGCGCGGCAATATGGATGCCCAGCCGGCGCGCGCCGCCGGGCAGGGTCTGCAATGAAAACGCGTCATCGATTTCGGTGGTCGCCGCGTCGTCGATGCTATACGCCTGCGCCTCCGCCAGCGGCAGGTCTGCCGGCACCACGACCGCGGGCGACTGCGGAAACCCGGCGCCACGCGGAAAATGCTCGAACAGAAAACGGTTCAGGTGATAGGCGTGGGTGTCTGACAACGCACCGCAGCGCTCGAGCAGGCGCACGGGCGCCAGTTTTGCCGTTGCGCTGGCTTCTTCCAGCGCTTTCCACTCAATGCTGTTTTTGTCGGGCTTGTAGAGCAAGGCGTCGAGCTGCGGCCGAAACGCCTCTGGCAGGCGGCCGGCGGCCAGTTCTTCGATATACGCGGACTTGGCTACGGCCTGCAGTTTTTTACGCTCGACGCTGGCCAGCGCTGCTTTCAGCGACTCTTCAGGCGCCGCCTTGTAACGGCCGCGGCCTTTTTTGTAGAAGTACATTGGCGCGCCATGCAGCCGCATCAACACGCCCGCGGCTTCGAATGCTCCCGGCGCATGGCCGTAGTACTCGCGCGCCAGCACATCATAGGCAAACTCGTCAGCGCCACAGCATTGCCAGAGAAAATCAATATCGATGGCGTCGGCCTGCGCCTGCGCTTCCGCCATGAACGCGGTGTGCGCAGGGATCTCGAAGCGCAGCAGCACGGCCGAGGATTTGATCTTTGAACGTTTGCCATGCGGCGCTTCGACCTGCAGCGAAGTGTCGTTGTCGGCGAGCACGGCGCCAACCTTGAACTCGCCGTCTTCTTCGTAAAAAACGTTCATTTCAGTCTCTCGGTAAATGGCTATCAGGCCATTTACCGCCAGTATTACCCCTCTACTGTCGGGACGAGGGAACACTCGAAGCGTAGCAGAGGGGGCGGGGGTGAGGGCAAGGGGCGCTGCTTCTGAACTCGTCCAGCAGGGCCGCGAATTATACGCGCCCGCGTTGCCAGAATGTGACAACGGAATCGAGATAATCGGCGAATCCGCGAAAGCCGTGGTCGCCGCCGTTGACGATAATCTGTTCGCAGCCGGCGTAACGCGCGACCCCGTCTCGGTAATCGAGCACTTCGTCGCCGGTGACGGTGATCAGCAGATAACGTTCCGGGGTGATGCGATCGACTTCCAGCGCGCGCAGTTCGGCGACATGTTCAGCGGTGAACAGGTATTCCTCACCGGTATACAGATTTTTCTGCAAGCCCGTTAACGGTGCCAGCAGTTCATACGGACGCACCGCCGGATTCACCAGCACGGCACGCGCACCCAGGGTTTCGACCAGACGGGTTGCGTAAAAACCGCCCAACGAAGAACCGACCAGCGTCACGGTGCATGGATCATGCGGCGCCATCAGGGTTTGCAGCTGCGCCATTGCCTGCACCGGCCGGTGTGACAGTTCCGGACAGGCATAAAGATGTGCCAATCCCAGCTTGGTCATGTGGTCGCGCAACAGTCCTGCTTTGTACGACAGCTTCGAGCTGTTGAATCCGTGAACGTAGATCAGCACCGTCTGATTAGATAACCCGTGCCAGCGCCAGCAGCAGCGCATCGTTGCCGCGCGCAGCCATCAGTGACACGCCCAGCGGGCAGTCCCGCAGCGTCGCCAGCGGCAAATTGACCTGCGGCAATCCCGCGAGGCCCGCAATGCACAACAGGCTCATCGCGCGCGCACGGAAATCGTCAAGCTCTGCCGCGGGCGTGTTGAGCAAGGGCGCGATGTCGGAAACCGTCGGCAGCACCAGCACGGCACCGCCTGCGAGCAACTCATCCATGCGCCGCCGCACTGCTTCGCGCACGACCTGCGCACGCGTAACGTCTTCCGCGCTGATCGTCGCCACCCACGCCATGCGTTCACGCACACCCGGACCGAGTTTGGGTTGAGTTTGCCTCACCCAGTCACCGAGTTGCGCATGGATCTCGGCACCCTGGAGCACGCGGAAAGCCTGAAACCACTGCGGCAAGCCTTCCGCGCTGACCGTCACCGGGCGCGGTGTACCGAGTACGGCCGCAATACGCGCCAGCGCCGGCTGCAATGCCGTGACAGCCGCGGCATCGAGCAGGGCCAGCGCATCCTGCGCCAGCAATAGTTCGCCGTGTGCCGGCAGAGTCTCTGCGCCGAGTAGCACCTGCCCGACACGTTCCAGTAACGTGGCATCTCGGGCGAACCAGCCGGCGGTATCAAAACTTTTCGCCAGCGCGCAGACACCTTGTAATGAAATGCGGCCATGCGTCGGACGCATGCCGTAAATGCCGCAAAAACTCGCCGGCGCACGCACCGAACCGCCGGTGTCGCTGCCCAGCGCAAAATCAACCAGGCCGCCGGCCGTCGCCGCCGCGGAACCGCTGGACGAACCGCCGGGGATGCGTCCTGCTGCGTTGAGGTTCACGGGGGTACCGTAATGCGCGTTTTCGCCGTTCAGGCTGTACGTCAGTTCATCGGTCTGTGTTTTACCCAGCATGTCGGCGCCGGCAGCGAGCAGGCGCGCCACCACCGGCGCGGTGTGAGTCGCCGGCGGATGTGTCGCCAGCCAGTCGGGACTGCCGAAGCCGGTTTTATAACCGGCGATGTCGTAGATATCCTTGACGCCGAAAGTCAATCCGGCGAGTGGACCCTTGTCAGAGCCAGCTATCGCAACATGCGTGTGCCGACAGAATGCGCCCAGCACGTCATCGGGAATTGTTGTCGATGAAGCGGTCATCAGGCCGCCAGCCGCTGCAGCAGTTTGTCGTGGATGCCGCCGAAACCGCCGTTGCTCATCACCAGCACCTGGTCACCGGCGCGCGCTGTCGCTGCAATTGCTGCGACCATGCGCTCGAGATCGCCATGCACCACGGCTTTATCGCCGAGCGGTGCCAACGCGGCAACTGCATCCCAGCCCAGACCACCGCTGTAACAGAACACTTGGTCGGCATCGACCAGACTGCCGGGCAGCGCCTGCTTCATCACCCCGAGCTTCATGGTATTCGAGCGCGGTTCGATCACGGCAATGATGCGCGCACTGCCCGCCTTGCGCCGCAATCCGGCGAGTGTGGTCGCAATCGCGGTCGGGTGATGCGCAAAATCGTCATACACCGTGACCTCGCGCACTGTGCCGCGGATTTCCATGCGCCGCTTGACGTTCTGGAACTGGCCCAGCGCATCGACCGCACCGGCCGCTGGTACTCCGGCGTGGCGCGCCGCGGCGATCGCCGCCAATGCATTCATGCGATTGTGTTCGCCGAACAGATCCCACATTACGCGACCGCGCGACGCCGTCTCGTGAGTCACTTCAAACGCACCGTTGTCATCGGCCGCGCCAGCCTGCCACGCGCCATCACCGCCGAAACGTTCGACGGGGGTCCACGCGCCGCGCGCCAGCACGCGATCAAGCGCAGCATCACTGCCACGGGCGACGATCAGGCCATTGCCGGGGATGGTCCTCACCAGATGATGAAACTGGGTTTCGATGGACGCGAGGTCGGGAAAAATGTCGGCGTGGTCGTATTCGAGATTGTTCAGCACCAGGGTACGCGGCGCGTAATGCACGAACTTAGACCGTTTGTCGAAAAACGCGGTGTCGTATTCGTCGGCTTCAATGACGAAAAACGGCGTCTCCGTCAGCCGTGCCGACACACCGAAATTCTGCGGCACGCCGCCGATCAGGAATCCGGGATTGAGCCCGGCATGCTCCAGTATCCACGCCAGCATCGCGCTGGTGGTCGTCTTGCCATGCGTGCCGGCAACGGCCAGTACCCAGCGCCCCTGCAGCACATGGTCGCGCAGCCATTGCGGGCCTGAGATATAGGGCAAGCCGCGGTTGAGGATCGCTTCCATCAGCGGATTGCCGCGGGTCACCACGTTGCCGATCACAAACACATCGGGATTGAGATCTACCTGCTCCGCTTCGTAACCATTGATCAGCCGGATGCCCTGCGCTTCGAGCTGCGTGCTCATGGGAGGATAGACATTGGCGTCGCAGCCGGTGACTTTGTGGCCGGCCGCTCGTGCCAGCACGGCAAGCCCGCCCATGAAGGTGCCGCAAATACCGAGGATATGGATATGCATGATCGAGCGGGAGAATAACAGGAGAGGGAAACCGGGTGAACCGGGAAACGGGTACTTGCATGAGCCATTAAAAAACACTGATGCGCAGGACCCATGGCGTTGTAGAGGACGCAGGAAGAGGATGCAGGAAAAATTTAATAACTACTTGTTTTTATTATTAATTATTTACAGCGCAGAATAATTCGCTGGTTATAATTAAATTATGACCCTGCCTCCCAACCGTGTGCCGGTGTGCCTGGTGACCGGCACCACCGGCACGGACAAACGCGCCTTCATCCACGCGCTGGCGGCAGCGCAACCCGCAGCAGAACGCTGGGCGGTGCTCGACAATGACGATGGGAATATGACGCGCGAGGCTCCGGTTGCGCAACTAACTGTCGCCGCGATCAGCGGCTGCGCGTGCTGTACCGGCACGGTTGCGCTGCAGGTCGGGATTGTGCAACTGATTCGAAAAGCACGCCCACAACGTTTGATTATTGTTGCAGCAGGCGCCGCAGAACCCGCGGCACTGGAACACGCGTTGCGGCAGGAAGCTTTGGCGCGCGGCATCACCGTCACTCACCGACTGTGCGTGGTCGAAGTGCAATTATTAGCGGTGTTGCCGCCGTCGGCGCAGGACCTGCTGCAGCGGCAGATAAGCGCTGCGGATCATGTGGTCGCCCTGGATGCCGCGGCTACCGCAACATTGTGCGGCGCCGGCATCGCAGGCGTGATTCAGATGGAAGATGCCATAAGGTTTGTGCTTGCCGCCCCGGCATCCAGCGTCAGCTCGCGACGGATCGCCTCGTAACGCAGTTGCAGGTCAGCGGCATCGCGGCCACCGAGATTGAGCACGGCATAACGATGGCTGCCCAGCCATTTCATCTCGCGCGCAAGCCCTGCGCCGCGCTTCAAGTACAACATCAGCCGTGCATCGGGATAACGGCGATGCATGGCTGCAATCTGCTCGATGGTGGGTACGCTGCCGGCGGCGCGTCCGTCGAAACGGCGGAAAACAAAACT
>JAYUYQ010000094.1:0-2611 GCA_043752435.1 Betaproteobacteria bacterium | reverse complement strand
GCCCGCCATCCACCACGAGTTGGGTGGCAGTGATGTAACGCGCTTCATCGGAAGCCAGGAACAATATGGCGTGGGCGCTATCCCAGGCATCCCCCATGCGGCCAATTGGTACTGCGGCGTGGCGTTTCGCGACCAGGTTGGCCGCGGCTTCGGGGCCCAGCTGTTTCATCAGGCGTTCTTCGACCAGCGGCGTGTGCATGGTGCCGAGTACCACCATATTGCAGCGGATGCCTTTTTTAACATAGGCGATGGCGGTGGCGCGGGTGAAACCGAGCAGTCCGGATTTGGTGGCGCTGTAGGCAATGTGTACACGACCGTCGACCTGGTGGGCAAAGCCTGCCACTGAAGACACATTGACGATGGCGCCGCTGCCCTGTTTTTCCATTACCGGCAACACGTGTTTGCAGCCGAGGAAGGCGGTCTTGAGGTTATGGTCGACCTGACTGTCCCAAACTTCTTCGCTCATGCTCACCGGGTCGCCGGGGGCCGAGCCGCCGACGTTGTTGATCAGGATGTCGATGCGGCCGTACTTTTTGATGCAGGCATCGACCGCGGCTTTGACCGAATCCGAATCCGTCATGTTGCAGATGTGCGTGGTGCAGTCGCCGCCTTCCTTGGCGATGATCGCGCGCGTCGCCTCAACCGCTTCTGCGTTGAGGTCGGTGCCGAAGACCTGCGCACCTTGCCGTGCCAGCAGCACCGCGGCGGCCTTGCCGTTGCCCCAGCCCGCGCCGATGCTGCCCGCCCCAGTGACGAATGCAACCTTACCTTTCAGATTCAGCATGTTGTTCCTTTTTGAGCGCCCTGCTGGGTGCTTAACTTAGGGGGGGACTCAAACCGGGCTTTTGACTGGACTCTTCTTCGCCCAGTAATCCGGCGACGCCTTGGTTTTGGCCAGAGCCTCTGCGGTCTCGAAGCCCGGCGCCATCGAGGCCGTGGTGCCAGCCATGACTTGATGGTGATCAATGTTGAGCAGGCGCAACCAGCTTTGCTGGCCCAGCGTCAGGCCGATGGCGCAACCAAGCTCCACCAGTTCCGGCTCGCTAAAATGTTTATACATGCGCTCCCAGAAGGCATCGTCGGTGTCAGTGCGCCAGACGATGGCTTCGGCGTAGGCCAGGGCGGCTTTCTGTCGTTCGTTGTAATTGACCGATTTCTCGAAATTCATCAGGTCATCGATCTGGCCTTCGTTGACCCCCGCCTGCTGGCCTTTGATCGAGCGCTGGTTGCCGCAGAATTCGCAGACCACGGAGCGTGAAACATAAATGCGGCAGACCTCTTTGATCGCGTGGTCAAGAATGCCGTTGCGAAACACATCGTTCCACGAATTCGCGAAAAACCAGAAACAGGATGGCACGTGAGCGCGAACGGCTGTGCTTTCGGGGCGCGGCGTGCCTTCAAGGGCGCAGCGTTCCATCTCGGCGCGCATTTCCGGCGTCATCTTGTCGAGCGGGATATAGCTGATGCGTTGTTTGGTCATGTGTATTGCCTCCAGTGGTGGTGTTGCAGACTTATGTTAAGCGAATCAGATGCTGACCGGTTCCGCGCTTATGGTCGGCTTCAATACAGCGCACAGCGGGAGCGTAAACAATATCGCGATGCCCATCAGCGCCACGGCATTGGTGACGCCGATGTGGTCGCCGGTCAGTCCGTAACCCAGCGGCGCGGCAATGCCGCAAAGGGAGCCCAGCGTGTAAAAGAGGCCGAAAGCGCGCGGCAGGCGCGGCTGCTCTACCAGATCACCGATGGTGGCGTAGAGCACCGAGGAGGTGCCCTGCAGCGCAACGCCGATCAGCGGCAGCAGCAGGAAGGCGGCAGCACCGGGCAGTGCCACGGCGCAGAGAATGCCGGCGCCGGTGGCGACTTCGGTGAGGATGATGGTGCGGATGATGCCGAAGCGTTCGGCGAGCAGGCCGCAGGCGTATTTGCCGGCCATGCCGCCGACGAGGATCAGCGGCACGGACAGCGCCGCCCAACCGTTGGACAGGCCTTTATCAATCATCAAAAACGCGATTAGTGTCAGGAAGCCGGTGCGGGTGCTGCTGTCGATGATTTCGATCAGGCACAGCGCTGTGAAGCCGCGACGGTTCCGGATGCCCCAGCCGCCGCGCTCTGCCGGGGTATTGGCAGTGGGGGTTGCAGCCGCTGCGGTCGCGCTGTTGCCGGCGACCCAGAACAGCACGGCCCCCGCAGTGGTTATGCCGGCGATGCCGTAGAACACCACCGGACCCTGCCACGACAGACCGCTCAGTAGCAGCAGGCTCAGCAATCCGCCGAAGGCGAACTTGCCGACATCGCCGAACAGATTATAGGTGCCGAGCGCGGTGCGGCGGCCGGCATCCGGAAACGCATTGGATATGATGGTTGAGCACAAGGGGTGTTGCACGGCAGAGCCGAGTCCGGCGAAAAACAGTGCGATCAGGATCATCCAGAAAGCGGAAACATGATTCACGTCAATAAACGCCAGCGCAACAAACGCCGCGCCTGCGACGAAAGTGCCGGCAGCCAGCAGCTTGCGTTCGCCGAAACGTTCGGCAATCAGTCCTGCCGGTATCTGGAAGGCCGCCATCGCAGTGCGGTGCGCTGCGCGTATCATGCCGACCTGGGTCAG
>JAYUYQ010000093.1:0-2628 GCA_043752435.1 Betaproteobacteria bacterium | reverse complement strand
ACAGGAAAATCCGCACATCTTCGCGCGCGAGATCGGTTGCGCCTGCAATTCGTTTCGGATTGCCTTTGCGTACCAGCAACACGTTGCCGCGGCTCGCTGCAAACGGCGCATCTTCCCGCACGTAACCGTCTCTGCGCAATCGCTCAAGCACTGAAGCCGGACTGACGAACACATGCGGTTTGATCGACAGCGTGAGATTGCCCAACAGCAGCGTGCCTGACTTGAGTGCATCCACGATCACACGCGGCGGCGTGGTGGCATAAAAGATATCGTTGATCGGCGGATGCCGCGAGCGGAACAGCGCCAACGCTTCAGCCAGCGCCATATGGTGATTGCCGTCGGAGAACACCACGAGCCGCGCGACCCGTGGGTTGCCGTGAAAATCGAGGCAAATATTCGACGCCGGCTGGGCGAACCGGGTGATGTCAGCGCTGAGAGGCACCGCACCTTCATACGGCCAGTTCAACTGCATCCGGCCCCCCGGGTTTCACCAACAGTGGCATTGTGCAACGCTGTGCCGGAATTCAGGAGCATGAAGAGGAGTATTTCATGAATACTTATAACTGGAAGGCCGGATTAATTTTCCCGTTTATACCCTGCTGCCCCGGCTTGCAAGACACAAGAGTATCAAGATAAAGACTGGTTACCGGCTCGGACGTGAAGACCGAGAAACATGGCGTCCTGTGCCTGCTACAGCGGGAGCAGGGTGCTACTGGACTTGCCAACCCGTAAGGGTTCAATATATGGCTGTGCGGCTATGTACCGCACAACCGGAATTGCGGTCGGCGGACAACGCGGGACGTGCGGATCGCTGCAAATAATTGAGGAGCGTTCATGTTCAAGCATATCTTGATGCCTACCGACGGTTCGGAACACTCCGAACGGGCCATCGAACGCGGCATAGAACTGGCCAAGCTGTGCGGTGCAAAAATAACCGGCATCCATGTCATGCAGGACTTCGGCATGATGATGGGACCCGAAGGCTTGTTGCCAACGGACATGGATGATCGCATGGAAGAGCGCGAGCGGGAACGGGCGACAGGTTTTCTGGCCTTTGTGGAAAGGACCGCTGCCGCTGCCGGGGTAGCCTGCGAGACGATCATTGCCAAGGGCCGTCCGTACGATGCGATCGTGGACGCTGCCAACGAACGCGGCTGTGACCTGATTGTAATGACCTCACGCAATCGCAAAGGCCTGGCCTCGCTGATCATGGGCAGTGAAGCCAACCGCGTGCTGCACCGGGCATCGATCCCGGTGCTGACGTTCCGCGCGCTGATGAGTGCCGATCACCCGGATCGGACAGCGCCCTGAGCCGGGCCCTGGTCCGTAAAAAAGCCGCGTTTGCCGCGGTTTTTTTGCAGCCCGGTGTGCTTATTGCGCCTTAATACCCGCGGTTTTGACCAGCCTTTTCCACTTCTCGACTTCCTCGCGTACCTCCGCGGCGAACTGCTGCGGTGTATTGCCCTCGACTTCCATGCCACGGGCAAGGAATAGGTTTTTTACTTCTTCGCGCCGCAGGATCCTGATGGACTCGTCATAAAGCCGGTCGAGGACGGGTTTAGGCGTACCGGTGGGCGCGAGCAGGCCCACCCACGACGCATGCTGATAACCCTTGACGCCGGCTTCCGCCATCGTCGGCAATTCTGGCGCCGCACTCGAACGTTTAGCGCCGGTGACCGCCAGTGCACGCAGCTTGCCGGCGCGGGTGTGCGGCAGCGCGGTGGAACTGGCCGCAAAGTTGACCTGGACCTCACCGCCGAGCAGCGCGGTCATGGCCGGTGAGCCGCCCTTATAAGGCACCAACAACATCCGGGCGCCGCTCAGGTGCTGGAACAATTCGATGGCAAGATGGGTGCTGGTGCCGACGCCGCTGAAGCCGCAGGTGATCTTGCCCGGCGTGGCCTTGAGCAGCGCGACCAGTTCGCCGATCGTCTTGGCCTTGACCGCAGGATTGACGACGACGATGTGCGGCAGGTCGGCGAACTGGGTGATCGGCACAAAATCGCGCACCGGGTCAAAGGGCAGCTTGTCGTGCATGGCGGGAGTGATCGTGAACGATGCCGCGATGACCAGCAGCGTGTAACCGTCGGGCGCCGCTCGCGCGACCATTTCAGTGCCGTTCAGGCTGCCGGCACCGGGCCGGTTGTCAACGACGATATTCTGTTTGAACACTTCCGCCAGGCGGTCGGTGACGATGCGCGCTGCGACATCGGTGGAGCCGGCCGCCGTTTGCGGCACGATGACGCGGATCGGCCGTGACGGATAGTTGTCGGCAGCCACCGCAGGCAGAGATCCCGCAATCAGCATGGCCAGTGCAAAAAAAATTCGCATGGTGTTCTCCTCGCAGTTTGTTTTATGGCGCACTAAAGCGTTAACTACCCGCCCTGCGCTTTTACTCATCATTCATCGCTCATCACTGCTGTTTCATTCAGCATCATACCCGGGCAGCACCCGCGCATCGATCACGCAGACACCGCCGGCCTTGACGATGGCGATGCCGCGCTCGATGGCAGGCTGCATCTCCGCCATCGTGGTTACCGGGCCGATGCCCTCGGCGCCCTGTGCGCGCGCCATCGCCGCGATGTCAATGTCCGGATCGTTGATCTTCTGGCCGATCCACGCATTCTC
>JAYUYQ010000092.1:0-2629 GCA_043752435.1 Betaproteobacteria bacterium | reverse complement strand
TGCCGCCGACCGAGTCGCGTGTCGCGGCAATGCTCGAATACTGCGATCGGCCGTGGGATCAGCCGATCGCGAAAATTCCGCCGCGTTGGGGGGAGGCGACGCCTTTGCTGCTCGCTGCCAATGCGGTGATGGCCGGTTGTCAGCCGCGATATTTTCCGCTGTTCATGCTGGCCATTGAGGCGATGTGCGAGGAGCCGCTGAATCTCTACGGCGTGCAGGCGACGACGCATCTGTGCGCGCCGCTGGTCATCGTCAACGGCCCGGTGGCGCGCGAGCTCGACATCAATTGCGGCCACAATGCGTTCGGACCGGGACACCAGGCCAATGCCACCATCGGCCGCGCGATCCGGCTGGCGCTGGTCAACATCGGCGGTGCGATTCCGGCGCTGGGCGACATGTCGACCTTTGGCTCGCCGGCCAAGTACAGTTACCTGGTCGCCGAGAACGAAGCGGAAAGTCCGTGGGAGCCACTGCATGTCGAGCGCGGGCTGCCGCTGGAGGCGAGCGCAGTGACGGTGATCGGCGCCGAGTGCCCGCACAACGTCAACGACCATGAAAGTCTGACTGCCGAGGGCGTGCTGACGACGATCGCGGGCACCATGGGCATTGCCGGGGTCAACGACATTTACTATCAGTCACAGCCGCTGGTGATCATGGGCCCTGAGCACGCGAAAATGGCGGCCGCGGGTTATACCAAGGCGGAGGCCAAGCGCTTCATCCAGCAGCGCGCGCACGTTGCCGTCGGCAAACTCTCGCAGGAAAACATCGATCGCCGCGTCAAAATCACGTTCAAGGACCGGCTGCCCAATCCAAAACCGGAGGATGTGATCTACGCGGTGCAGCGTCCCGAAGACCTGCTGATAGCGGTGATTGGCGGTGCCGGCAAACATTCCGCGTATGTGCCGACGTTCGGCGCGACGCTGCCGGTGACCCGTGCGCTGAAAACGGCCGACGGCAAACTGGCGAAATCAGTGGAGGATTTCCGGCGGCGGTGACCGGTCGCATGCGACCGCTCCGCTGACACGGAGATGCTCATGGCGACTCCCGCGCAAGGCATTGCCCGGCTGGGATTCCGTACCTGGTATGAGCGGCAGCTGATTGAAAGCCATGTTTACTTCATTACCGGCTTCCTGTGCGCGGTGCTGATCATGGCGCTGATGGAAGATTTGAATCTGCGTCGACCGGAGCCGATGTCGTGGGCATCGCTGGCAATGATTATTGTGGCGTTGCTGATCGGCGCTGTGTCCATCCACCGTTACCTGCGCATGCCAGGGCCTGTTAACCATCATTTCGTGAGATGCGTTGTGTCCAAAATCGTCAGTGGCAAGGCACTTGCCGCGGCCCATATCGAGAATATGGGCTAGGCAAGTAACGCGGCCAGTGGCGATTTTGGCCACAACCCGAAGGGACGGGACGATTTGGCCCCAGGGCGTTGTCGCGCCTTCGCTTGTTTGCCTACGGGCAAACCGCGCTCAGCGCTCCTAGCCCTATGGCCAAATCATCGCCGTCGCACTCATGAAATGATGGTTAACAGGCCCTAAGCCGGGCCGAAATGCTCGCGGAACAATGCGTGTGTCCCGGTTGCGCTGTTTACGGCTTGATCCGGGTACTCGAGATGGGGATTGTCGAGGCCGACGAACACCCGCAGTGGATTCGCGTGTCCTGCAAAAAGTGCGACCAGCAGTGGCGTGTGGAGTCTATATAAATTCGTATAAAAACAAATACTTATTACATCTCTGTGAGTGTGCGTCAGACACTGCCTTGACACTGCGCGCCGAACGGCGGTTTGATAACAGCCTACGCAGTCTTCCTGCCCTTCACCGGGCCACCCTTTCGTCTTTACCTTGTACACCATGTTCAATAGGCAGCGCGTCAGGCGAGGTGTCTTCATCACTCTGCTGCTGGCAACAGCGGCGGTGCCGGCACATGCCGCGGATCCGCTGTCCCTGTTCCTGCTGAAGATGCTGCGCGACCAGCTGGCGACCTCGGTTCTGGAGTCCGCGGTCAACAGCATCCCGCCGGCGGCTGCCAAGCCTTCAGCACCATCTGCTCTGGCGGGGGTGTATGGTGTCAGTGAAGAACAACTGCGCATGCTGGTCGATGCCGGCTTTGTGCATTTGACCGCAACACAGCGCGCCGAGATTCATGCGAGCGTGATGCGCATGCTGGCTGATCCGCAAAACGCGCTGGCGCGTCCTTTGATTATCGAGGAACTGGCGCTGAAGGCCGCAGCAGTGCGCGGCGCGCATGAACGCCTGAGCGCGCTGACCGCGGCCGAGAAACGCGCAATTGCCGTGGATGCGCGCAGCGAGTATGAACGCCTCCCGCCGCAGGAGCGCGAACAGATGCTGCAACTGCTGCAGGCGCGGGTGGCGCCGATCCCGCGCGACCTCAGCGACCTGATTCTTGCTGAATTCAGCACCGTGCAACGGGTGGCCGGGGTGCCTGCAGCCCCGGCGCAATAGCGGCGTTTCCGCCGCGGCTCCTGCTGCTGCTTCAGTCGTTTGCGCCGGCGCTTTTCAGCATCGTTTGTGTCGAGCGCAGGGGGCGCGCCTCAGAGCGGTCGATCCGGGCCACGTCGCCGGTGAGTTCCGCGCCTTCCTCGATCTTGATCTTGCCGTAACGGATC
>JAYUYQ010000091.1:0-2632 GCA_043752435.1 Betaproteobacteria bacterium | reverse complement strand
GCGCGCAGGTACCTGTGACCTGGCTGGAATCCGGCGAGCCGTCCTACATCCTCTATACCTCCGGCACTACCGGCAAGCCCAAGGGCGTGCAGCGCGATACCGGCGGTTACTCCGTGGCGCTGGCGAGTTCAATGGCGCTTATCTACGGCGGCAAACCCGGTGAAACCATGTTCACCACGTCGGATGTCGGCTGGGTGGTGGGGCATTCGTACATTGTCTATGGCCCGCTGATTCACGGCATGACGACCATTTTGTATGAGGGTTTGCCGATCCGGCCCGATGCGGGCATCTGGTGGAAAATCGTTGCCGACAAAAAAGTCAGTGTGATGTTTTCGTCGCCGACTGCGGCGCGGGTGCTGAAAAAACAGGATCCGGCGTATCTGAAAAAATACGACCTGTCGTCGCTGCGCCATCTGTTCCTCGCCGGTGAACCGCTGGACGAACCCACACACCGCTGGTTGCACGATGCCATTGGAAAACCGGTGATAGACCACTATTGGCAGACCGAAACCGGCTGGCCGATTCTGTCGCTGGCGCCGGGTGTGGAGCCGGCGCAGGTCAAATACGGCAGTCCGGGTTTTCCGGTGTACGGCTATGACTTGAAGCTGCTGCGCGAGTCCGATGCCAGCGAGGCCGGTCCGAATGAAAAAGGTGTGCTGACCATCACGCCGCCATTGCCGCCGGGATGCATGACTACGGTTTGGGGGGATGATGCGCGTTTTGTCGATACCTATTTCCGCACCTTTCCCGGCAGATTGTTGTATTCAACCTTCGACTGGGGCGTGCGCGACGCCGACGGTTATACCTTCATCCTCGGGCGCACCGACGACGTGATCAACGTCGCCGGTCATCGCATCGGCACCCGTGAGATTGAGGAGGCCGTGCAGTCCCATGCCAATATCGCCGAAGTCGCAGTGGTTGGCGTTGCCGATGCGGTGAAGGGGCAGATGCCGCTGGCGTTTGCAGTGGTGAAGGACATATCGAAAATCGATACTGAGGCGGGTCGCGCGGCGCAGGAACAGGAAATCATGGCGGCGGTGGATCGTCAGCTCGGCGGTATCGCACGGCCGAGTCGCGTGCTGTTCGTGACCTTGCTGCCGAAAACGCGCTCGGGAAAACTGCTGCGCCGTTCATTGCAGGCATTGGCCGAGGGGCGCGATCCGGGGGACCTCACCACCATTGAAGATCCGGCGGCCCTGGAGCAGATTCGCAACGCGTTACGCACGTGAACAATTAACACGATAAACATCAGGAAAGTATATGTATAAGTTATTGATTTTATTAATATTTTTCTCTTCTGCTGGCGGGGCTGCAGATTACCCGAATCGGCCGATTCGCATGGTGGTGGCGTACGCACCCGGCGGCACGACGGACTTCGCCGCACGCGTCACAGCGCCGAAACTCGGTGAGCTGCTGGGTCAGACGGTCGTCGTCGACAACCGTCCCGGCGCCGGTTCGATCCTCGGCACTGACCTAGTGGCCAAGGGCGCGCCCGACGGCTACACACTGTTAATGGCCGACACCGCGTTCGGTATTACGCCGGCGATCTACGACAAGCTGCCGTTCAATGCACTGAAGGATTTCGCGACCATCTCGCAAATCATGAGTGTCGGTAACGCGCTGGTGGTGCATCCGTCAGTAGCGGCGCGCAGCGTGCGCGATATCGTTGATTTGGCCAGGGCAAAACCGGGGCAGCTGACTTATGGCTCGGGCGGTGTTGGCACGCCGCTGCACATGGCTGGTGAACAATTGAAGGTCGCTGCCGGTATCAACATGCTGCATGTGCCGCACAAGGGCGCGGCGCCGGCGATGGCCAGCCTGCTCGGTGGCCAGATCACCATGGTGTTTCCGACACTGACGCTGGCGGTGCCGCATGTCAAATCGTCCAAGTTGCGCGTGCTGGCGGTGACCAATGCCAGACGTGTGGCGTCACTGCCGGATACACCGACCATGGCGGAGGCGGGTTATCCAGCGGTCAATGCGACGTCCTGGTTCGGGCTGGTGGCCCCGGCGCGCGTGCCCAAGGCTATACAGGCGCGGTTGGCCGGCGAGATCGCCAAAGTCGTGGTGATGTCCGATGTGCGCGAGCGCATCGACACGCAACAGGGTGAAGTGGTGGGCAGCTCGCCCGGCGAATTCGCCCAGTTCGTGGCGACGGAAATCGGCAACTGGACGAAAATAGCAAAGGCGGGAAATATCAGGGCGGATTAAATTTTCTCAGTGCTCGCATCACTAAAAAATAACTTGAGCGCAACATCATCACGTTCGCACCAATATGAGGTTCTGTGCACCATAAGCGTGCCAGCGAAGAATGCCGCAGTTTCTGGTTTAGAATCGAAGTGTTAGCTTTTGGGCGTTATCAATCATTTCATTCAAGATTTTATTCGAGGCCAAGGTAATGCAAGTGATGCAGAAGAAAGTCGTAAAAAGTTTTCATGTACTGTTGATGGTGTGTGTCCTTTCCGTTGTTGCCGGCGCGGCGTACGCGCAGGGTTATCCCGATAAACCCATACGCGCCATCGTGCCCTTCGTTGCCGGCGGACCGACTGACATCATGGCGCGGGCGCTGGGTCAGAAGCTGTCCGTGGCCTTCGGCAAACAGGTGATCATTGACAATCGCGCCGGCGGCGGC
>JAYUYQ010000090.1:0-2643 GCA_043752435.1 Betaproteobacteria bacterium | reverse complement strand
CGGCATTTTTGCCGCCTCGAAAAATGCCGCTGCCGCTCAGGCCATGCTCGATTTTTTCGCAGCACCAGCACATGCGACACTATTCAGCAGCAAAGGTCTGCAACAGGTCGTCAACACATAATTACAACCGGGAGGACCAGACGATGAAGCATAAACACGCTGTCGCCGGAATTGCCCTGATCGCCGCCATCGCCGGCATGCCGCTGACGCAGGCTGCCGGGAACTGGCCAATCCGGCCCGTGCGTTTCATCGTGCCTTACCCGCCCGGCGGCACCACCGACATCGTCGCCCGAGGCATCGCCGGCAAACTGAGCGAGCGTTACGGCCAGCAGGTCGTCACCGACAACCGCGGCGGCGCCAGCACCATCATCGGCGCGGACCTGATGGCCAAGGCCGCGCCCGACGGCTACACCATGCTGCTGGCGACGGCGACCACGCTGTCGATCAATCCCAATGTGTTCGACAAGCTGCCTTACAACACGCTGCGCGATTTCGCGCCGATCACGCAGACCGTTTATGTGCCCTTTGTGATTGCCGCCCATCCCTCGGTCGCCGCCAACAACATCGCCGAACTGCTGGCACTGGCCAAGACCAAACCCGGTAGCATCAGCTTCAGCACGCCGGGCACGGCCTCAACCAACCACCTCGGCGGCGCGCTGCTCGAATACGTCAGCGGCGTGAAACTGCTGCATGTGCCCTTCAAGGGCTCGGGTCCGGCGGCAGCAGCCGTGGTCGGTGGCCAGGTCAGCTTTGTCATCACCGGCATCGCCACCGTGCTGCCGTTCTCCAAACCCGGCAAACTCAAAATCCTTGCCTTCGCCTCGGAAAAACGCCATCCCAACTTTCCGGATATCCCGTCCACCGGCGAAGCCGGCCTCAAGGGTTATGAATCAGGCACCTGGTTCAGCGTCGTTGGCCGCGCCGGTACACCGCGCCCAATCATCAACAACCTGAACAAGGAAATCGTCACCGCGCTGAATTCAACCGACCTGAAAGACCGCCTGGTGGCCATCGGCTTCGACATCCGCACCCAGTCACCGGAAGACTTCAGTAAATTCATCAAGGATGATCTGGCGCTGACGGCGAAAGTCATCAAGGCGGCGAACATCAAGCTGGAGTAAGCACGACAGCAGTGACAAGGGACATTGATCCCTTATGGATGAGCTGAAGTAGTATTGCTCCCGATAGTTACAGATTCAACTTCGATTTTATTGCGCCCGGCTGCCTTGGCCCGGTAAAGGGCAGCGTCTGCCCGTTTTTCGGTTTCCTCAATGTCCTCCTTGGACCGATATTGCGCCAAACCGATGGAAACCGTCACCTTCAGCTGCGGACTGATCTGCGGAAAACGCAGTTCGCTCATGGCGACCCGGATGCGCTCAGCCACAACCATGGCACCCTGCAGGTCAGTTTGGGTGAACAATAATTCAAACTCTTCCCCGCCGAAACGACCAAAGCAATCGATCGGCCGTATTGCCCGATTCCCGCACTCCACGCAAGCTTTCAGCACTTCATCTCCTGCCTGGTGGCCAAACTCATCGTTGATCCGTTTGAATAAATCAAGATCAAGCAGCGCGATGGAGAATGTCTCTCCGGATCGATCACAACGCAGCTTTTCCTGCCGCAGCATATTCGACAAATGGCGTCGGTTATAAGCGCCCGTCAACGAATCATGCAGGGCCAGCTTCTCAATGGCGGCCTTGCTGTCCGTCAATTTCTTGCGCAACCGACCAATGTGACTGCCAGTTATGGAAAACCACAACAAGACGACGCCAAAGACCGTCAAGCGCAGGATTTCCAGCCGCAAATCCACTTCCTGCGGACGGAAGTTGAGCAGCAGCCCTATCATCACGGCATAACCGGTGACTGTAATCAGAGCCACGCAGACCAGCTTATTGATAGTCAGGCGGAATACACCGAAAACAAACGCCATCAGCGCGAAAGGCAACAACACTGAACGCGCGTCGTTGGTGGTGTAGAACATGGCGATGGTCAGCATGAGAATCGCCGACAGCACTTGCGGTACAGTGAGACTTGGATCGTGGGCTTTCAGGTTCAGCCCAGAACGGAACAGCACGTAATAAAACACGGCCAGCAGCAAAATTCCCATCGAGACAATTTTAAAACCAGTCTCAGTGAGATAACCCTGCCAATAAAAAAAGAAAATGAGCAGGAGTACCACGCAGGAACTCAACGCCGCTGCACAGTAGTTTTTCAGAAAACGGGACTGCCTGACCTCAATATTTGAGGCAGATTCAGCTTCGGCTAATGGAATGCGTACTTTTGGCACCTGTTTTTTCCGGTATCACCAACTCACCTGTTGGGGTAAATACTACACTCCTCCGGTGCAAACCACACCCATGACGTCCGCTATGGACCGCCAGCGTCGCGATCAGTGATTTGACCGTCTCGCATAATAAGGGAACACTGTGGCATGCCGTTTTGACCCGCGCGTCCCAGC
Organism: Betaproteobacteria bacterium; assembly: GCA_043752435.1. Classification (GTDB taxonomy): domain Bacteria; phylum Pseudomonadota; class Gammaproteobacteria; order Burkholderiales; family SG8-41. The sequence continues at coordinate 185 of JAYUYQ010000090.1, read as the reverse complement.
ACCCCCGAGCCACCTCAATCGCGATTAAAACGCCCGGCTCAAAACTCCCTAAAGAAAACATCATGGCTAAAACCGTTATCGATACCGCTAACAGCAAAGTTCGGCTCAACACCATCTCCGCCGAGCCGCCCAAGGGCATGACCAAGGCCAAGGCGGAAAAACGTTTCGCCGCACTGGGTGAGGAA
>JAYUYQ010000089.1:0-2647 GCA_043752435.1 Betaproteobacteria bacterium | reverse complement strand
GCAGATGTTCTTCATCACCGGGGATCCGCGCGGTGATGTGGTTATAGATCAGGTCGGTCATGCCGAAACTGTCGGTCAGCCGGTAGCAGGCCGCGAGGTTGACCCGCGCCTCCCATTCCTCAGGGCTGACTTCGTCTTTGATGCTGCGGAACTGGGTGGAGTAACTCGCGCTCACGGGCGTTTCCAGTGCAAGGTTGTCAGGGACGAAACAACATGAACAGATGCGACAGTCTTGAGGCTCAATTATATAGGCTGCCCCTCGGGTTTGACTGGGGCGGTTCCGTATCCTAGACTTGCGTTCCTCTCTGAAAACCGTCTTTTTTACCCCTCCAGGGACTCATGGATCAAACTGCAAAAAGCGCTGCTATCGTCGGCAAGGAGCACTGGACCCGCAAGGGCGACGTCAAACTTTTCCTGTGGGAAAAAAAGGCCACTGACGGCAAGGGAAAAAACGGCACGGTGCTGTTCGTGCACGGTTCGTCAATGGCTTCGCAGCCGACCTTTGACCTGCATGTCCCGGGCCGGCCTGATTCGTCAGTGATGGACTGGTTTGCCGAGCGCGGCTTCAACACCTGGTGCATCGATATGGAAGGCTACGGCCGTTCCGACAAGTTGAGGGACATTTATTTCGACATCGCCAACGGCGCCGATGACCTCAAGGCTGCGAGTGATTACATCATGAATATCACGGGCGTCACGCAGTTCATGGTCTACGGCATTTCGTCCGGTGCGCTGCGGGCGGCGATGTTTGCTGAACGTCATCCGGAGCGTGTGTCCCGCCTTGCCCTCGATGCTTTCGTCTGGACCGGTAAGGGCAGCCCGACGCTGGAAGAGCGCGCTAAAAAACTCGATCAGTGGAAAGCCAACAAACGACGCCCGATTGATCGCGCTTTTATGCGCTCGATTTTTAATCGTGATCATCCCGGTTGCGCGGAAGAGCAGGTTGTCGAAGTGTTTGCCGATGAAGTGCTCAAGCTTGACGACTCAGTGCCGACCGGCACCTACCTCGACATGTGCGCGAAGCTGCCGGTGGTGGATCCGGCGAAAATTACCGCGGCGACGGTGATCATGCGCGGTCAGTGGGACGGCATTGCCAGTATGGAGGACCTGCTTGATTTCTTTAATCGTCTGCCCAATCCCGACAAGCAGTTCGCAGTGATGTCCGGCATCTCGCATGCCAGTTTCCAGCAGATCAATTTCCGTACGGTTTACCACATCCTGCATTCGTTTTTTACTCAGCCGGAACCTATTTATCGGGGATAACATCCGAGTGGTTTCGTTTCAAAGCAGTAAATCAGAAGCTCTACGAGGAGAAGTCAAATGAAATATCAAAAACTGCGATTTGCCGGCGTCGCTTTGGCCGCCGCGTCCATGCTCTGGGGCGGATCTGCCCTGGCCCAGCAGTGGCCGTCCAAACCGGTGCGCATCGTCGTGCCTTTTGGCGCTGGTGGTGGCACCGATATTCAGGGGCGCCTGCTGGCGCAGAAATTCCAGGCCAGCATGGGTCAGAATTTCCTGGTCGATAATCGTTCCGGCGCAGCGGGTTTGATCGGCGCGGAACTGGTGGCCAAATCGCCTCCCGACGGCGCCAACATCCTGTTCACCACGGCTTCGCTGGCGGTCAATATCACCCTGTACAGCAAACGCATGACTTTTGATCCGTATACCGATCTGGTTCCGGTGAGCTGGATTTCCTCGGTGCCGCTGGTGCTGGTGGTGCATCCCAGCGTGCCGGTGAAAAACGTCAGGGAACTGGTTGCGCTGGCCAAAAAATCCGGTCAGCTGAATGCCGCGCACAACGGTTCAGGGACGACCAGTCACCTGTCGGTCGAAATGCTCAAGCTGTTCGGTGGTGTCAACGTGACGCCAATTCCGTATAAGGGCGGTGGTCCGGCGATTGTTGCGCAGATCAGCGGCGAAACGGACTTTACGTTTGCCACTGCACTGGCGGCGCAGCCGTTCATCAAAGCCGGCAAGGTCAGGGCGCTGGCGGTGACCACGGCCAAGCGGTCCGCGGCATTCCCGGATCTGCCGACCATGAACTCGTTTTATCCGGAGTTTGAGTCGGACAACTGGTATGCCATGTTTTTCCCGAAAGGTACTGGCAAGGACGTCGTGGCCAAGCTGAATAGTGAAATCATCAAGGCGCTGAAGGCCCCCGATATCAACGATTTCATCCGCAAGGAAGGCGGCGAGCCGGTGGGCAGCACTCCTGAAGAACTCACGGCCTATTTCAAGCGCGAAGGCGAGAAATATGCCAAGGTGATCAAGGCCGCCAAAGTAGTGGCCGACTGAGATTGCCCGCAGTCCGGTTGCACAACGCCCGCTGATGCGGGCGTTTTTTATGCGGAAGATGTTGTGGAAGAGGGCGTTACCGGGTTAATGCCCTGTTAGAATCTTTGAAATCCAATCCTGTTACTGAATGAATCATGGCCGAATTCGACGCAAGTAAACTCTCCTGGCAAGACCAGTACAAATTGATGGTCGGCACCGTGACACCGCGCCCGATCGCGCTGGTGACCACGCTCGGCCGCAACGGACCGAATGCCGCGCCCTTCAGTTTTTTCAATGCAGTGGGTTCCGATCCGGCGATGCTGATGTTCTCGGTCGGCGAAAAATCCAGCGGCGCCAAGGACACGGTGCGCAA
>JAYUYQ010000088.1:0-16211 GCA_043752435.1 Betaproteobacteria bacterium | reverse complement strand
CACTCATGTCGAATTTCATTTCGTCCATTTCCGGCGCCGGCTTGATCGAAATACCGCCGGTGTCGAAAGTGACGCCTTTGCCGACCAGCACCACCGGTTTCTGGCTTTTCGGTCCGCCGTTGTATTCGAGGACGATTAGTTTCGGCGGCTCACTGCTGCCGGCGGCCACCGACAACAGCGAGTTCATGCCGAGTTTTTTCATGTCGGCGCGTTCGAGCACCTGGATTTTCAGGCGGTAGTGTTTGGCGAGTTTGCGTGCCTCGTCGGCGAGGTAAGTCGGCGTGCAGACATTGCCCGGCAGGTTGCCGAGGTCGCGGGCGAGGTTCACGCCATGGGCGAGGGCGAGTCCGCGCGCGAGGCCGCGTGCAGCGCGTTTGACGTCGCCCTGATTTTTCACCGAGAGCACGGCCTTGCTTAATGCCGGCGCGGCTTTTTCCGGCTTGCTTTTCATCTGTTCAAAACGGTAGATCGTGGTGCGCGTGGCACAGGCGGCCTGCATAACCTTCCACTCGATGTCGCGGCGACCGACTGCGAGCTCGGCCAGATGCAATTCGGCATCGACTGCGCCGGTGTTGGCAAGGGCGCCAATGGCCGCAGTGATGCTGCGACGGAACTGTTTATCCCCGAATTCGGCTTGCGGCCCAAGTCCGACCAGCAGCACGCGCGTGCTGGCGATGCCGGGCACATCGTGCAGCAACAGCGTGGTGCCGATGCGGCCTTCCATGTCGCCGCGCTGCAGCACCCGTTTCAGGTAACCTTTGGTGGTGCGGTCAAGCGCCGTGGCGGCGTCGCTCATTGTTTTGCCGGCATAGATGCCGACCACGCTGCAGCCGCTGGTGTTACGGCCCGGAACGAGGGGTTTTATGCTAAATTCCACGCGTCAACTCCTGTGTGCATTACGAGATTTGTCTGAAATGCGTTGTCTGAAATGCGGCGGCCGCATTGACCATCGCTGATATCGGGCGACATGTGCAGCAAATACATGGCAACACACGGGCAAACACTTGGGCAAATACATGGGTAAATACATGTGCAAGATGTCCAAACCAAGCAGCGGCACACCAGCATCCAACATCGTTCATTGATTATCTGCGCGTTCTTTTTAAAAAGCAAAACGGCGGCATGATTTTCCGGTCTGCATTGCTGCGTGAACTTGCGACTTCGGCGGTCGCCATATTCCTGGTTCTGCTCGGTATCTCCATTACCACCCAGTTGGTGCGTTTACTTGGTCAGGCAGCCAGCGGCGCGATCACGTCCACCGGTGTCATCGCTCTACTCGGTTTCACGCTGGTCGGCTACCTGCCGATCCTGCTGTCGGTGACGCTGTTCATTGCGGTACTGATGACGCTGACCCGCAGTTACCGGGACTCGGAAATGGTGGTGTGGTTTTCCTGCGGTCTGGGCCTGACCCGCTGGATCAGGCCGGTGTTGACGTTTTCCCTGCCGCTGGTGTTTACAATCGCATTGCTGTCGCTGCTGCTGTCGCCGTGGGCCGTGCAGAAGGCCGAGGATTTTCGCCGTCTGATGGACAGCCGCGACGAAGTGGCGCAGGTGACGCCGGGCGTGTTTCACGAATCGCGCCGGGCAGACCGGGTGTATCTGGTCGAGGAAGTTGCCGGCAAGTCGAACCTGGTGGCCAACGTGTTTGTCAGTTCGACCCAGAATGGCAAGCTGGGCGTGATGGTCGCGCAGAGCGGTTTCCAGGAAACCGCTGAAAACGGCGATCGTTTCCTGGTGCTGCTCAACGGTCGTCGCTATGAGGGTGAGCCGGGCTCGCCCGAATACAAGATTTTCGAGTTTGGGCGTTACGCGATGCGCATCGAAACCGCGGAATCTGCGGAGCGCGCTCCTACAACCAAGACGATGTCGACTCTGGACCTGATGCGCGATCCCGCGCCGCGCAATCTGGGCGAGCTGTCCTGGCGCGTGGGCCTGCCCGTGAGCGCGCTGATTTTGTGCCTGCTTGCCATCCCGCTCTCATTCGTGAATCCCCGCGCCGGACGTTCGATGAACATCGTGCTGGCGATCCTGGTGTACATGGTCTACAGCAACCTGCTGTCGATCATGCAGGCCTCGATCGCGCAGTCCCGGGTTGATCTCTTTGTAGGTATGTGGGGTGTGCATGCCGCGATGGTGCTGCTGCTGCTGCTGATGTTCTACCGGCGGATTTCGGTGTTTTCGGTATGGCGGTTGCTGCGATGAGGACGCTGCGCAACTATATTGCACGGGAAGTCGCGATGGCGACGTTGCTGGTGTTTGTTGCGTTGCTGCTGTTGTTCGCGTTTTTTGATCTGGTGGAGCAGATGAAGGATCTCGGGCGTGGCGGTTACCAGCTGCGTCACATCCTGCTCCATGTGTTGTTGTCTGCACCGAATCATGTCTATGAACTTTTTCCGATCGCGGCACTGATCGGTACGCTGTTTGCGCTGGCACAGCTGGTGGCAAGCTCGGAATACACAGTCATGCGCGCCTCCGGCGTGTCGCTGGCGCGGATAGTCGGCGCTTTGGCCACGGTGGGCATCGCGTTCGGCGTGCTGACTTTTACCGTCGGTGAGTTCATTGCGCCGCCCGCGGAGCAATACGCGCAGCGGCTGCGTTCGCAGGCGATTTCCGGCATCGTGGCGCAGGAGTTTCGTTCCGGCTTGTGGATCAAGGACGGCACCGCTTTTGTGAATGTGCTCGAGGTCACACCTTCCGGCGGACTCAAAGGAGTGCGGATTTACGAGTTCGACACAAACTACCGCTTGCGCAATCTCCGGTTTGCGGCCGGCGCCGAATACCAGGGAGGCAACCGCTGGCAATTGATGGATGTAGCGCAAACCACTTTTGAGGGTTTGAAAACACGGGTGAGCAATATCGAAAGCATGGACTGGCAGTCGGTGCTGGAGCCAGCCCTGCTCAACGTGCTACTGGTCAAGCCGGAAAAAATGTCGGCGTGGAGCCTGTACTCGTATGCACAGCATCTGAAGGAAAACCGGCAGAAGGCGTTGCGCTATGAAATCGCCTTGTGGATCAAACTGTTGTACCCGGTGGCCGTGCTGGTGATGATGCTGCTGGCGCTGCCGTTTGCCTATTTCCAGAACCGTCAGGGCGGTGTCGGCGCGAAGCTGTTCGCCGGCATCATGCTGGGACTGGCATTTCATTTTCTCAATCGTCTGTTCGGGCACCTGGGCTTGCTCTATGACTGGCCGCCGTTCACCAGTGCCGTGATGCCGACAATGATGTTTCTCAGCATCGCGCTGGGCATGATGTGGTGGCAGGAGCGGCGCTGAGGATTGTCGCCGTTTTGGCAGGAGCGGCGTGAATTTCCGCCGCCTTTCTGCTTATGCAGCAGCGGCGTGAATCACCCCCGCCATTAAGCTCACCCCGTAACGACCAAGCGGGTTCCGGCCAGCCGGTCGTGCAGAAATTGCCGGTCGCGGTCGATGAAAGCCCAGATGACGGATACGCCGAGCAGCAGGTAACCCGCAGTCGCAAGTGCGGCCCGCAGCAGGGCCCGGGGCAGCTCGACGCGCGTGCCGTCCACTTTTTCGAGGCGCATGCGCCAGGTTTTCATCGGCAGGGTCTGGCCGCTACGCTGCCATTGCCACGCAAAATAGGCTGTACAAGCGGCGAAGCCGATAATCCGGGTGAGAAACTGCGTGTTCGCAGGGCTGGTGATTTGCGCCAGCACTGCGGCCGCCCCGCCGGCGAGCAGTGCGACGGCGATCAGCAGCAAAATCTCGTAGATCAGACTGAGCAGACGTCTGCCGATGCCCGGTGTTGCGGGGCGGTCCGTCACTGCCGTTGGGCTGAGGGTGCTCCGGCGCCCGGCGTGATGAGTTCACCGACAGGCGGATCAAACTGGGTTTCGGGCTGGGCCAGGGAGTTCTTGTAGTCCCGGTATTGTTTCGACATGGTCTGGCGTTGTTCCGGAGTCAGTTTTTTCAGTTCCCGGTAACGATCCCGGGCGGCCTGGCGTTGCGCAGGCGTCAGCGCGGCCCAGTCTTTCATCCGTTTTTGCAGCCGCTGCTGATCAGCGGGTTTCATTTTCGGATAACGATCGGCGATGGCTACCCACTTCTTGCGCTGCACGGTATCCATTTCGATCCATTCCGCAGCAAGGGGGGCGAGTACCTGTTGCTGGGCCGGCGCGAGTTCCGACCAAGTCGGCCTTAAGGGCTTAGTGCTTTGTTTGGCAGGCTGTGCGGCTACGACGGGGAGCGCAAGGCAGAGCCAGAGGATCAGCGCGATTGCCGTTTTAGCCATGAATCGAAGCCCTTGTCGAGGTAGGCATCGATCGGCAGATCGTCGGTCAGCAAGCGCACGTCAAGATCAGCCAATTCATTGCTTTGCCAGCTGCCGGACTGCCAGTAGCCGATGCCCGTCAGACCGATGATCAGCAAGGCAATGGGCAATGCGTAGCGCAAGCCTGCTGCCGGTCGTTCGCTGTTCGAAGACCACGCTCCCGCCCAAGCGAGTTTCCAGCCCGGCGCGACGCGATACCCGGCAAGCGCCTGCTCACGTGCCGTAGCCAATTTTGCCAGGGTGTCGCCGCCCATGTCGCGAGTGCTCTTGTTGAGCAATCCGGCGATTTTTTGCGCAATTTCGTGTTCTTGGGCATTCATAGCTCAATTCCCTGTTTTCTGAGCAATATTGCCAAAGCATGTGTGGCCCGGGAGCAATGCGTTTTTACGCTACCCTCCGAGCATCCCATGGCTTTAGCAGCTTCGGCGACATCCAGTTCCTCCCAATAACGCAACATGAACGCCTGTCGTTGACGCAGTGGCAGGGTTGCCACGGCTTTCTCAATAAAATCAAGAACTTGTTTTTGTTCCAGCTGCTCCGCAGGGCGGTTGGCGACTTTCGAGGTGTTGTCGACCTCCAAGGTATCCAACGGATCATAGTCTTCGTCGCCGTCGCCGCCAAACAGTGTGCTGAGCGGGGTGAGCCAGGCCGAACGCACTTTCTGGCGGCGGAAAAAGTCGCGGATTGCGTTCTGCAGGATGCGCTGGAATAGCATCGGGAACTCGGTGACCGGGCGGTCCGAGTATTTCTCCGAAAGTTTGAACATGGCGTCCTGCACGATATCCAGCGCAAGATGTTCATCGCGAACGGAAAATACCGCCTGCTTGAACGCCCTGCGCTCGACTCCGGCCAAGAAATCCGCGAGTTCCTTATATGTGGCCAGCTGGTTGCCTTTTTTTATGTGCCAACGCCGATCGCGGCGCGGCGGGGCTCGGAAGTCCCTGAATCCGCGGCATCTTAGCAAAACACCGGTTTGAGGCAAGGGCTGTATAGCACGCTGTGCAAACGCTTGTATCCTGCTGTTTACAGGGATATTTTGCTTGACCGGTAAGGCCCAGCGCGGTAATGTTTCGGGTTTCCTCCTCACCTAAAACCCGCGTTGATCGTTCCAACGTGAGCGGGCTCAAAATCATGCAATTGTCGGGTGCAGAGATCGTTGTGCGCTGCCTGCAGGAAGAAGGCATAGACCATATCTTCGGCTATCCGGGCGGCGCCGTGTTGTTCCTGTATGACGAGCTGTTCAAGCAGGACAAAGTCAAACATGTGCTGGTTCGCCACGAGCAGGCGGCGGTGCATGCGGCAGATGCTTACGCGCGGTCCACGCACAAGGTCGGCGTCGCGCTGGTGACTTCCGGACCCGGCGTGACCAACGCGATCACCGGCATTGCCACCGCGTACATGGATTCCATCCCGATGGTGATTCTGACCGGGCAGGTGCCCACGCATGCCATCGGCGAAGATGCTTTCCAGGAATGCGATACCGTCGGCATCACGCGGCCCTGCGTGAAGCACAACTTCCTCGTCAAGGACGTCAAAGACATTGCGCTGACGATCAAGAAGGCCTTTTACATTGCTTCGACCGGACGACCGGGGCCGGTGGTGGTGGATATCCCCAAGGACATCACTGCCCACAAGACCGAGTTCGAGTATCCGAAATCGATCACGATGCGTTCGTACAACCCCGTGGTCAAAGGGCACGCCGGCCAGATTAAGAAAGCAGTAAAGCTGCTGCTCGAAGCCAAGCGCCCGATGATTTACGCCGGCGGCGGGGTGATCCTCGGCAATGCCTCGGCAGAACTGACCCAGCTGGTGAAGCTGATCGGATTTCCCTGCACCAACACGCTGATGGGCCTGGGCGGGTTCCCGGCCACCGATCGCCATTCGCTTGGCATGCTTGGCATGCACGGCACCTATGAAGCCAACATGGCGATGCAACATTGCGATGTGCTGCTGGCGGTTGGCGCGCGTTTTGACGATCGCGTGATCGGCAATCCCAAACATTTTTTCGAGCAGCCGCGCCAGATCATCCATATCGACATTGATCCCGCCTCCATCTCCAAGCGCGTGAAAGTCGACGTGCCGGTGGTGGGCAACGTGGGCGAGGTGCTGAAGGAGCTGATCCGCCAGATTGAAGCGGCGCGCGGCGGTCCGGACAAGGAAGCGCTGAAAGCCTGGTGGGCACAGATCGAGCAGTGGCGCGGGCGCGATTGCCTCAAGTATGACCGCACCAGCGCGATCATCAAGCCGCAGTTTGTGATTGAGAAGCTCTACCAGATCACCAAGGGCGATGCGTTCATCACCTCGGACGTCGGCCAGCACCAGATGTGGGCGGCGCAGTTCTACAAATTCGACAAGCCGCGGCGCTGGATCAATTCCGGTGGCCTGGGCACGATGGGTGTGGGCCTGCCGTACGCAATGGGCGTGCAGATGGCGCATCCCAAGGCGACGGTGGCCTGCGTGACCGGCGAAGCGTCGATCCAGATGTGCATCCAGGAGTTGTCGACCTGCAAACAATATCGCCTGCCAATAAAACTGGTGAACCTGAACAACCGTTACATGGGCATGGTGCGGCAGTGGCAGGAGTTTTTCCACGGCAACCGCTACTCCGAGTCGTATATGGACGCGTTGCCGGATTTCGTCAAACTGGCCGAGTCTTATGGCCATGTCGGCATGCGCATCGACAAACCGGCGGATGTCGAGCCGGCGTTGAAAGAGGCGTTTGCCCGCAAGAAGGATCTGGTGTTCCTCGACTTCATCACCGACCAGACCGAAAACGTGTTCCCGATGATACCGGGCGGCAAGGGCCTGTCGGAAATGATCCTGGTGTGATGCCATGAGACACATCATTTCGGTATTGCTGGAAAACGAAGCGGGCGCACTGTCCCGGGTCGCCGGGCTTTTCTCGGCGCGTGGCTACAACATTGAATCGCTGACTGTGGCGCCCACTGAGGATGCGACGCTGTCGCGGATGACCATCGTCACCTCGGGATCGGACGACATCATCGAGCAGATCAACAAACAGCTGAACAAGCTGGTCGATGTGGTCAAGGTCGTCGATCTTTCCGAAGGCGACCATATTGAGCGCGAGCTGATGTTGGTGAAAGTGCGCGCGGTGGGCAGAGATCGCGAAGAGATGAAGCGTATGGCGGATATTTTCCGCGGGCGCATCATTGATGTCTCCGACAAGGATTACACCATAGAGCTGACCGGACCCGGTTCGAAACTCGACGCGTTCCTGAAGGCCATCGACCAGACGGCAATCCTGGAAACCGTCCGTACCGGCGCCTCCGGCATTGGCCGCGGCGACCGCATTTTAAAAGTTTGAGGGGCGGGCAGGGCGCATGCCCATGTCCGCGCATGAGTACCGTTCACGTTTCAAACAGAGGAAGACATGAAGATTTTTTATGACAAAGATGCTGACCTTTCGCTGATCAAGCGCAAGCAAGTCGCCATCATCGGTTACGGTTCGCAGGGCCATGCCCACGCCAACAACCTGAAGGATTCCGGAGCCAAGGTTGTCGTTGGCCTGCGCAAGGGCGGTGTTTCCTGGAACAAAGCAAAAAAAGCCGGCATCGTGGTGAAAGAAGTCGGCGACGCAGTGAAAGGGGCCGATCTGGTGATGATTCTGTTGCCGGACGAACTCCATGCCGATGTCTACCGCAGCGAGATCGAGCCCAATATCAAAAAAGGCGCGACGCTGGCGTTTGCCCACGGCTTCAACATCCATTTCAACCAGGTTGAGCCGCGCGCCGACCTTGACGTGATCATGATTGCGCCGAAAGGCCCGGGCCACCTGGTGCGCTCGACTTACACCCAGGGTGGCGGCGTGCCGGCGCTGATCGCCGTTCACCAGAATCCCAGCAAGAAGGCGCGTGACATTGCGCTGTCGTATGCAGCGGGCATCGGTGCGGCCCGTGCCGGCGTCATCGAAACCTCGTTCCGCGAGGAATGCGAGACGGACCTGTTCGGTGAGCAGGTCGTGCTGTGCGGCGGCGTGTCGGCGCTGATCCAGGCCGGTTTCGAAACGCTGGTGGATGCCGGCTACGCGCCTGAAATGGCGTATTTTGAATGCCTGCACGAAGTGAAGCTGATCGTCGACCTGATCTACGAGGGCGGCATTGCCAACATGCGCTACTCGGTGTCGAACACGGCCGAGTACGGCGATTTCACGCGTGGCCCGCGCATCGTCACCGACGAAACGCGTGCCGAAATGCGCAAGATCCTCACCGAAATCCAAACCGGCCAGTTTGCCAAGGAATTCATCCTCGAGAACAAGGCCGGCGCGCCCACGCTGAAGGCCTTGCGCCGTATCGGCCAGGCGCACCAGGTGGAGATTGTCGGCGCCAAGTTGCGCGACATGATGCCCTGGATCAAGAAAAATCGCCTGGTTGACCAGACGAAAAACTGACAACCACGCAAGCAGCGACGCGAAAAGCGGCGTAACAGGCGGTTTGTGCCGGGGATATTGCCTCGAACGGCGAGCCCTGCTTAAACCGCCTTTTGCCATTTGCCCATGAGCCACTATCCCCACCCCATCATTGCCCGCGAAGGCTGGCCGTTTATCGCCATTGCGCTGGTGGTGACGGTCGGCATCCATTCCTGGGCGGGTTTCGGCTGGGCGGCGTTCCCGTGGCTGATTGTCATCTTCATGGTGCAGTTTTTCCGTGATCCGCCGCGCAGAATTCCCGGCGAAGCCGGCACGGTGCTGTCACCCGCGGACGGACGCATCGTGTCGGTGGAAAAGGCGCGTGACCCTTATCTCGAACGCGATGCGCTGAAGATCAGCGTGTTCATGAACGTGTTTAATGCCCATTCCAACCGCAGCCCGGTGGACGGCGTGGTGGAGAAAACCTGGTATTTCCCCGGCAAATTTTTTAACGCTGATCTGGCCAAGGCTTCCACCGAAAACGAACGCGCGGTGATCTATCTGCGCACGCCGGACGGCCAGGACGTGACTTGCGTGCAGGTTGCCGGCCTGATTGCCCGGCGCATTCTGTGTTACGCCAAGGAAGGCCGGCCATTGGCTCGCGGTGAGCGTTTCGGTTTTATCCGTTTTGGTTCGCGGGTGGATGTTTACCTGCCGCTGGCAGCAACCCCGCGGGTCAGCGTCGGCGATAAGGTTTACGCGACCGAAACCGTGCTCGCAGCGTTGCCCTGACGCCCGGCGTGCCCGGATACCGTACGGACGCCATCCCGTCCTATGGTTTAAGATGGTCCCCATGACCGAACTCAAAGATCACAAGCTGTTCATCAAATCCCGCTTTGCGCGGCGCGGGATCTATTGGTTGCCCAACATGTTCACGCTCGCCGCGCTGTTCGCCGGGTTTTACGCTGTGGTACAGGCGGTCAGCGGCCATTTCGAGCAGGCGGCGATTGCCATATTCGTCGCGCTGGTGCTGGACGGTCTTGACGGTCGCGTGGCGCGATTGACGCACACTCAAAGCGCATTCGGTGCTGAACTCGACAGCTTGTCCGACATGGTGTCGTTCGGCGTGGCGCCGGCGCTGGTGGTTTATGTGTGGGCGCTGAAAGATTTTGCCGCGATGAAAACCGTGCCGCTGCTCGGGCCATGGTTGTCCACCAAACTGGGCTGGATCGCGGCCTTTGTTTATTGCGCCTGCGCGGCGCTGCGGCTGGCGCGTTTCAATACCAATATCGATGTCGTCGACAAACGGTTTTTCCAGGGGCTGCCCAGCCCTGCGGCTGCGGCGCTGGTCGCCGGCCTGGTGCTGGCGATGTCGGAGTATCAGGTCAAGGGTGCCGACGTGAAATGGCTGGCCTGGGGGCTGACGCTGGTTGCGGGCCTGACCATGGTCAGCAACCTGCGGTTCTACAGCGGCAAGGACATCAACCTCCGGAAGAGCGTGCCGTTTTCGGCGGTGGTCGCCATCGCGCTGGGTTTTGTAATGCTGATTGCATTCGCGAATACCCTGCCAGAGATGTTGTTTACGCTGTTTGGGCTTTATGGCCTGTCGGGGTATGCGCTGTGGGTTTATGACCGCTTCCGCCGCAAAACCCTGCCACCTGCGGCGCCCGGGTAGCCGGCTTGCACGGCTGGAAAAAAGCCGATATATTTCAGTCGTATGGAACGTTTAACACAGACGCAAGACTCCCAAAAGCTTTTGAACGAAAAGCTCTCTACCGCCGCGCTTGCGCTGGCCGGTCTGCGGCTGCGCGGCCGCGCGCGCTAAACCCCTCTTCCTATTTTCAGTGCTTTCAGTCCGGCTCGGAACACGGTGCCGGGAACCCGATCCCGGGCGTGTAATGTTTGCGCCCGGCGTAAAGACAGAGGTTTGAATCATGGCCCAAGAAAAATTGATCATATTTGATACGACGATGCGTGATGGCGAACAAAGCCCCGGCGCGTCGATGAGCAAGGACGACAAGCTTCGCATTGCGCGGCAGCTGGAGCGCATGCGGGTGGACATCATAGAGGCGGGTTTTCCGGCTGCCAGCGACGGCGATTTCGAATCGGTGCAGGCGGTTGCGCGTGCGATCAAGGACAGCACGATCTGCGGGCTGGCCCGTGCCAACGAAAAAGACATCCGCCGCTGCGGTGAGGCCGTCAAGGTGGCTGCACAGCCGCGCATACACACCTTCATTGCGACCTCGCCAATCCACATGGAAAAGAAGCTGCGCATGGAGCCTTCGCAGGTCATCGACCAGGCGGTGCGCGCGATCAAGTGGGCACGCGAGTACACTGACAATGTTGAATTTTCGCCGGAGGACGCCGGACGTTCGGATCTCGATTTCCTGTGCCGTATCCTCGAGCAGGTGATCAAGGCCGGTGCGAAAACCATCAACGTACCGGACACCGTGGGTTATACGCTGCCGGACCAGTTCGGACGGTTGATCAAAAACCTGCGCGAGCGGATCCCGAATGCCGATCAGGTGATCTGGTCAGTGCACTGCCACAACGATCTCGGCTTGGCTGTTGCCAATTCGCTGGCTGCGGTTCAGAACGGCGCGCGCCAAGTGGAATGCACCATCAACGGCCTCGGTGAGCGCGCCGGCAACGCGGCACTGGAAGAAATCGTGATGGCGGTGCGCACTCGCCAGGATCTTTTTTCCTGCGACACCAATATCGATGCCACGCAGATCGTGCCGGCATCGAAGCTCGTCTCCGGCATCACTGGTTATCCGGTGCAGCCGAACAAGGCCATCGTCGGCGCCAACGCGTTTGCGCATGAATCCGGCATTCACCAGGACGGCGTGTTGAAACACCGTGAGACCTACGAAATCATGAGCGCGGAATCGGTGGGCTGGACCACCAACCGCCTGACGCTGGGCAAACTGTCCGGGCGCAATGCCTTCAAGACCCGTTTGCACGAAATTGGTGTTGATCTGGAATCGGAAGAGGCGCTTAACGCCGCATTCAAGCGCTTCAAGGAACTCGCCGACAAGAAACGCGAGATCTTCGACGAGGATCTGCATGCACTGATTACCGAAGAAAACCTCGAGCATATCGAGAACGAGCGTTACAACCTGGTTTCGCTGACTGCGCATTCCGAGACCGGCGAGCAGCCCTATGCGCGCATTGTCATCTCCGACGAGGGCAAGGAGCTTCCGTCGGAGTCGCAGGGCAGCGGACCGGTGGACGCCGCGTTCAAGGCCATTGAGGCGCTGGTGGTGAGTGAAGCCGAATTGCTGTTGTATTCGGTCAATGCGATTACCACCGGCACCGATGCCCAGGGCGAGGTGACCGTGCGTCTGTCGAAGGACGGACGCATCGTCAACGGACAGGGCGCGGATACCGATATCGTGGTGGCTTCCGCCAAGGCTTACATCAATGCCGTAAACAAACTCTGCGCCAAAGCGGGGCTGAATCCGCAACTCTGATCGTGCGCGAGTAAGCGAACAGCGGGCATGCTGAAATGGCTGGTCACGCTGCTCGTTGTCCTGTTTGCGCTGGGTCTGTTGCGGCCGGTGCTGGCCAAATTGGGTCTGGGCAGGCTGCCCGGTGATCTGGAAGTTCAGCACCGCGGACGGAAGTTTTATCTTCCGCTGGCGACCAGCATCATTTTTTCGCTGGTGATTACACTGTTGATGTGGGTGATCTGACCGCCCGGCTGGCGCGGACCCAGGCAATCGCCGCGCCGAAGAACACCACCGACAGCACTATTTCTGCGAGCGCAAGCTTGGCGCTTACCCCTCCGTCCGACCAGGCACGCACCACGCCTTCTGTGAAGTAGGCAAGGATCAGCATGGTCGACGCGCGATAGGTGTAGACCCGACCGCGCGTGATGCCCGGTGCGATCCACAGCAGCGGCAGCACCTTCAGCGCCAGCCATGAGCCTCCCGGCCGCAGCGGGGCGAGCCACATCTCCCAGGCAATGCACAGCAGCAGCAGCGCGTACAGGCAGACGATGGCGGTGATGCGCCAGCCGCGCACGGCCTGTTGCGCCGTCATTTAGATAACTGCAATGCAGTTTCAGCCAGTCGCCTGCCCAGCAGCAGGCAGAGTTTTTTCTCGTCGGCAGAGACGGGCAGGTCGCTGGTGGGGCCGGCAAGGTGGCTGGCGCCATAAGGGGTGCCGCCGGTTTTGGTGGTCAGCAGTTCCGGCGCCGAATAGGGCAGGCCTACAATCAGCATGCCGTGATGCAGCAGCGGCAGCATCATCGATATCAGCGTGGTTTCCTGGCCGCCGTGCAGGCTGGCGGTGGAGGTGAACACCGCGGCGGGTTTGCCCGCCAGCGTGCCTTTGAGCCACAGGGCCGACGTGGAGTCCCAGAAATATTTCATCGGCGCCGCCATGTTGCCGAAGCGCGTCGGTGAGCCCAGCGCGAGTCCCGCACATTCTTCCAGGTCATGCATCTCGGCATAGGGCGCGCCAGTGTCAGGTACTGATGGTTCCGTTGCTTCGCTGACGGTCGATACGCGCGGCACCGTGCGCAACCGCGCTGCGGCACCGGCCTGCTCGATGCCGCGGGCGATCAACTGCGCCATTTCGCGCGTTGCGCCGTGGTGGCTGTAATAAAGGACGAGAATTTCGGTCATCGGTGGCTGTCCGTTCAGCGTCTGGTTGCGGTGGTGGACGGCGAAGTGTAATGCCAGGTGCCGTGCCAGGCGTGCAAAACGATATTCGGGTATTCCGCCTTACCAAGGCTGCCGTTGTAACGGCCCAGTGCGCGGAACAGGTTGCCGTTTTCAATGTCGAGATAGTGGCGCAGGATGGTGCAGCCGTAACGCAGATTGGTGCGCAGGTGAAACAGGTTGTGGTCGGTGGTGCCGATCAGCTTGGCCCAGAACGGCATCACCTGCATATAGCCGCGCGCACCGACGCTGGACACCGCGTATTTGCGAAATGCACTTTCGACCTGAATCAGGCCCAGTACCAGTTGCGGATCGAGCCCCGCGCGTTTGGCCTCATAGTGCACCGTGACCAGAAGTTCCTCGCGTTCTACGCGGCCGGGTATCCGTTTCGCCAGTCGTGATGACATGGCGGCGAGCCAGGCACGGGCCTCGTGTTCGTCATCGAAGGCCAGGAAGGGCACGGCCTGATCGGCGATGGCGCGACTCAGCGAAGCCTGCACGCTTGCGGACAGGGGTTCGTATTGCTGTCTGCCGCCATGGCCTGCCAGCGGTGTCAGCAGCAATACGAGACCGCAGAGTGCAATTGCGGCTTCCCGGGCTATCCCCCGCATACCATTGATTTTATTGATATTTTTGCTTCATTTAAAGGGAGGTTGCGAGCTTCGGTATCACGCCGGCCTTTGTATTCGATCTGCCCTTCCTTCAGGCCGCGGTCACCGATGACGACGCGGTGCGGCACGCCGATCAATTCCATGTCGGCGAACATCGCGCCGGGCCGTTCGTCGCGGTTGTCGAGCAATACGTCGATGCCTTCAGCCTGCAGTTCACCATACAACTGGTCGGCGGCAGCCTTGACCGCAGCACTTTTGTGGTAACCGATGGGCACGATGGCGACATCGAAGGGTGCGATGGCGCGCGGGAACATGATGCCGCGCTCGTCATGGTTCTGCTCGATCGCTGCGGCGACGATGCGCGTGACACCGATGCCGTAACAGCCCATTTCCATGATCTGTGTTTTGCCGCCCTCGTCGAGGAAGCCCAGCTTGAGGGCCTCGGAATATTTGGTGCGCAACTGGAAAATGTGGCCGACCTCAATGCCGCGGCAGAGCTCCAGCGTGCCCTTGCCGTCGGGCGACGGATCGCCGGTGACGACGTTGCGGATGTCGGCGACAGCGGGCTCGGCGAAATCGCGCGCGATATTGGCGCCGGTGAAATGATGATCGTTGGCATTGGCACCGATGACAAAATCCGCCATCGCCATCACCGCGCGATCGGCGATCACCGTGCCGGTGTATCCCGCCGGGCCCAGCGAGCCGGGATCGGCGCCGAATGCAGCGCGAATCGCTTCCACGGATGCAAACGTCACTGGCTGTTTCAACTGCGCCAGCTTGCCGGCTTTGATCATGTTCAGTTCGTGATCGCCGCGCACCAGCAGCAATACTGGTTTGCCGTCGGTGCCATCAACTACCACGGCCTTGACCGTGTGCTGCGCCGGCACTTTGAGGAAGGCGCACAGTTCGGCGATGGTCTTGACGCCGGGCGTATGCACTTTCTGCAGCGGCAAAATCGCCGCCGCGCGTGTTGCAGCCGGCGCCACGGCTTCCGCCAGTTCGACGTTCGCTGCGAAATCCGATTGCGGGCAGTAGGCGATGGCGTCTTCGCCGGAGTCGGCGAGCACATGGAATTCGTGCGAGCCGGTGCCACCAATTGAGCCGGTGTCGGCGGCGACCGCGCGGAACTTCAGTCCCAGCCGCGTGAAAATGCGGCTGTAGGTGTCGTGCATGTTGCGGTATTCACGCAGCAGATCGTCGTAGTTGACGTGGAAGGAATAGGCATCCTTCATGATGAACTCGCGCCCGCGCATGACGCCGAAACGCGGCCGGATTTCATCGCGGAACTTGGTCTGGATCTGGTAGAAATTCACCGGCAGCTGCTTGTAGCTGGCCAGCTCGTTGCGGGCGAAATCGGTGATGACTTCTTCGTGGGTCGGGCCGTAGCAGTACTCGGCGTCCTTGCGGTCGCGGATCTTCAGCAGCTGGCCGCCGAACTTTTCCCAGCGCCCGGTCTCTTCCCACAGCTCGCGTGGCTGCACCGAGGGCATCAACATTTCGATCGCCCCGGCGCGATTCATTTCCTCGCGGACCACGGCCTCGACCTTGCGCAATACGCGCAGGCCCAGCGGGCTCCACGTGTACAGACCGGCAGCGAGCTTGCGGATCATGCCAGCCTTGAGCATCAGCTTGTGGCTGATCACTTCGGCGTCGGCGGGGGTTTCCTTGCTGGTGCGGAGATGGAATTGCGACAGACGCATCGGGACGGTTTCTGCAGAACGGGGAGGAATCATTGTGTCATGCAGCACAAACTCGCTTTGCACGAGGGCTAAGCACGCACCTGCTAGCTATTCGCCCACGCGGCCCGTATCTACCACCATTCCTGCCGCTGGCTGTTTATCGATGCGTTCGTACTTGCGCCCTTTCGGCGGCGTGTCTGTGATCTGCAGTGCACCCGATGCGTCGCGCCATCGGTACAACACCGGACGTGCGTCTTCAGCGTTGGCGGCGGCGGCCTGCTCTGCCCGCTGACGTTTGCGAGCGGCATCCTCCGGCGATTCGCGCGCCAGCCACCAAGCCAGACCGATGCCAAGCAGTAGCCCGGCGATGATGGCCAAGCTCGGCCGCATTCTTACCTCTGCGCGGGCGTCGCCGCCAGCGCCGTGCAGTAGGCGTTGATCGTGGCTTGGGCCAATGCGAGCTGCCCGGTACGTTCGCTATCGGACAAGGTCTTGTCGGGCTTGCCATCGCCATTGGTGTCCTGCTGGACCGCGCCGGGACCCTGCAGAGCTACTACGTTCTTGCGGCTCACTTCACACTGGGGATTCTCAACCGGTTTCC
>JAYUYQ010000087.1:0-16212 GCA_043752435.1 Betaproteobacteria bacterium | reverse complement strand
ACGAACAACGGCATCGAGGTTGAATACACCACGGTTCCCGAGTTCGCCAGACTCATCAAAGAAGACGCTGCCCGCTGGGCAAAGCTGGTCAGGCAATCGGGCGTCGTTCTGGACTGACGTTCTGGACTGAAATCGCATCCATCCCGAACTAACAATTAATCCCAACCCTACCAGGAGAACCATCATGACCTCGCCCCGGTACGCCATGTTTATTGCCTGCGTCCTGATCTGCGCATCCGCAGGTCCGGCATTGAGCGCGGACACCTATCCAACCCGTCCTGTTCGTTTTGTTGTTGGTTTTCTGCCCGGTGGCCCCAGTGACACCATCGCCCGCGTGGTGGGCAGCAAACTCGCCGACGGACTGAACCAACAGGTCGTGGTGGACAACCGTGCCGGTGCCGGCGGCAATGTCAGTGCCGAGATTGTGGCTGACGCACAGCCCGACGGTCATACCATCCTGCTCGGCACCGGCGGCCCCCTCGTCATCGCACCCGTCATCGGCCAGAAAGTGGGCTTCGATCCCGACAAGGACTTCGCCGCCGTGTCCAAACTGGGCGACTCGATGAGTATCCTCTCGGCACATCCATCATTAGCGGCAAATTCAATCAGGGATCTGGTCGCACTTGCCAAGGCCAAACCGGGCGACATCAACTATGCCTCGTCAGGAATTGGTACTGCAAACCATCTGGCGGCAGAACTGCTGTCCTCGATGGCCGGCATCAAGCTCACGCACATCCCCTTCCGGGGCAGTGGTGCTGCGCTGCCGGCTCTGATCAGCGGCGAGGTCAAACTCGGCTTTGGTCCGCTGCTGCCGGCGATACCCCACGTCAAAGCCGGACGGCTCAAGGCGCTGGGCGTGAGCGGCCTCAAACGCTCCTCCGGCGCGCCCGACATCCCTACCATTGCTGAACAAGGACTGCCGGGTTTCGAAGTGAACTCGTGGTACGGCGTGTTCGTGCCGTCAAAAACACCCAAAACCGTTGTAGCCCGACTCAACAAGGAACTGGTGCGCGCACTGGCCCTCCCCGACGTGAAGGAACGCCTGTCGCGGGACGGCGTGGAGCCGGGCAGCAGCACCCCTGAACAACTCAATGCCGTGGTGCAGGCGGAAAAGAAGCTGTGGACCAAGGTGATCAAGGATGCCGGCATCAAGGTCCAGTAGCACAGCGCCGCGCATCGCGTCGCCTGTTGAGGCCTATAAAATCTACAACCGTCAGTCAGACAGAGGATATTCATGATCAACGCAGGAATCATCGGGCTGGGCCGCTGGGGACAGAATCTGGTCAACAGCGTGCAGGGCAAAAGCAAGCTGATCCGTTTCGTTGCGGGCGCGGTGCGCACCCCGGCAAAGGTGCAGGAATACGCGGATCGTCAGGGCTTGCGGCTCTATGACGATTACCGAAAAATGCTTGCTGATCCCGCTGTCGACGCCATCGTTCTGGCGACGCCGCACAGCGTTCACGCGGAACTGATCATCGCCGCCGCCCGTGCCGGCAAACATGTGTTTACTGAAAAACCGTTTACGATGACCACCGGGTCAGCGAAAGCAGCGGTGCGTGCCTGCGCCAAAAAGGGCGTGACCCTCGCCGTCGGCTACAACTGGCGCTTCCAGCCCGCGCTGCAGGAAATCCGCCGCATGCTCGATGACGGCCGTCTCGGCAAACTGCTGCATATTGAAGGCAATTTCTGCGGACCCAGTGTCTACTGGTACCCCAAGGACCATTGGCGGCAAAGACCTGATGAAGGCCCCGGCGGCGGCATGACCGGTCGCGGCGTGCATGTTGTCGATGCGATGCTCTACCTTGCCGGCCAGGTCGATACCGTTTATGCACAAAGTTTTCGCCGCGCGCTGGATCACGGTATTGATGATACGACTTCGATGCTGTTTCGCTTTAAGGGGGGGGCCAGCGGATATCTCGGCACGTTTATCGCCACCGCTGAAACCTGGCGCATGCAGGTGTTCGGATCGAACGGCTGGGTGGAAGTCGGCGACGTTGAGCACCTGGCCACCTGGCAGATGCGCGTGTGCCTGCTCAACCCCGACAATCTGCGCGAACGCAAACGCCCGCAACTCATGTCATTCCCGGATACCAGCACCGAACGCGCGGAGCTTGAACATTTTGCGGAAGCCGTGGCCCGCAAAAAACCCCTGGCCGTTGCCGGCGGCGATGAAATTCATGGTGTCACTGCGCTGGAAGCCATCCTCGAATCCGCACGCAGCGGAAAACCGGTGAAGGTGGGCAAACGCGCTGCGCCGGCAAAAAAATCCGCGGCTCCGCGCAAACCTGCCGGCAAAAAGAAAAAGGCAACTCGCAAATAATCCGCCGACGCTGATGACAACTCACAGCGAACTGCTCGCAGCGCTTTCGCCATCGAATAAAATATTGTTTAAAATCAATTACTTACATTAATTTTATCAAGTTGAGCTGCGGCGTTCGCTGTACTTTCCACAGCAATGGCTAAGCTGGCGTTGTGAATGGCGCCCGCTGCGCGTATTCGGCTGCTGCAGCCTCAAGCGTCGTAAATACCGCCCCGCCATCCTTGAGCGCACGGATCAGTTTTTCCAGCGCCAGCATGCGGTGGCCGCGACCAATCACGAAGGGATGGAAGGTATAGGTAATGACACCCCACTCGAGGTTGTCGCGCAGATAAACGAAATCGTTGATCCAGTTGTCGAGCACGCGGTTGGCGTTCATGTTGCCCGGCAGGATCCAGGTGGGGGTGCGGATGAATTCGAAATGGGGATAATCATCCAGCGTCCAGCTGACCGGCATTTCGATCAATTGTGTTTCGGCGCCGAACACCGCCGGTTTTTCCAGTTCGATGATGTCGCCGTTGCGTACCCGGTACGGCGTGTAATCGTCGCCCATCATGCTGCTGTCGTAGATGAAACCGTGTTTAAGCAGCAATTCCACCGAATGCTGCGACAGATCCCACGACGGAGAGCGGTAGCCACGCGCGCCACGCCCCGTCAGTTGCTTGATATTGTCAT
Organism: Betaproteobacteria bacterium; assembly: GCA_043752435.1. Lineage (GTDB taxonomy): Bacteria > Pseudomonadota > Gammaproteobacteria > Burkholderiales > SG8-41. The sequence goes on along the minus strand of JAYUYQ010000087.1, from coordinate 13,220 downwards.
TGGCGCGCACCAGTTCAGCCTCTTCCTCTGCGCACGACAAAGCGGCGGGCGGGCGGTGCGTCCAGCCGTGATGGCCGATTTCATGCCCCGCATCGAACACCTGTTTGCACTGATCAGGATAGGTTTCGAGCGTATGCCCGGGCACGTACCACGAAGTGGTCACATCGTATTTTTTCAGCAGATCCAGGATGCGCGGCAATGCCACGTTCGGGCCAAACTCCCCGCGGGAAATCGGCGATGGCGAGGTCATGCCCCGCGCAATCCATCCCGAGATCGCATCGAAATCAAACGTCAGGCAGGCAAGATGTCGTCGTCCCATGATGTTGAAATCTTAACATGCAGTTTCAACAGCCAAGCGAGCATCGATCAGCTGCGGCAGTTCATTCCATCGTGATTCCGGCCTGCTTGACCACCTTGCTCCATTTGTCATGCTCACCCCGCAGGTGTGCAGCAAAATCGCCGGGAGAACCACCCAGCGCCTCCGAGCCCAGTACTGCCAGCTTTTCCCGAACATCCGCAACCTGCATGACTTTCACAAAATCGCGATTGAGCCTGGCAATAATCTCCGGCGCAGTGCCCGTCGGCGCCATAACGCCGAACCACGACGTGATGTTGTAGCCGCGCAGTGCAGCTTCAGCAACCGTGGGAATCTCCGGTGCAGCCAATGCCCGGCTTGACCCCGTCACCGCCAGCGCCCGCAACCTGCCGAGTCTGACATCCCCGAGCACGGCGGTGATGTTGTGAAACATGAAATCCACCTGCCCGCCCAGCAGTTCGGTCCGCGCATGACCGCCGCCCTTGTACGGGACATGAACGGTCTTCACATTGGCCATCATGTTGAACAGCTCACCGGCCAGATGTGTCGCATTGCCATTGCCGGCTGAAGCATAGTTAAGCTCGCCCGGACGGGCTTTTGCCAAAGCAATCAGCTCCTTGACCGATTTAACCGGAACCGACACATGCACCACCAGCATGTAGTGACCGGTGGTCAATACACTGATCGGCGCGAAATCACGTGTCAGGTCGTAACCTGGCTTGCCCGGCATGCTGCCACTGATTGCATGAGCGGGAGTCGCCATGAACAGACCGTAACCATCCGGCGCCAGGCGTGCAGCAAATGCAGCGCCAAGATTGCCGCCGGCACCTGCACGATTGTCCACGATGACTTGCTGCCCCAATGTTTCAGACAGCTTCGGCGCCACCACGCGCGCAACAATGTCTACACCGCTTCCCGGCGAAGACGCCACGACCAGGCGCACCGGTTTGGATGGATAGGTCTGGGCGATAGCAATATCAGCAATCCCAGCGCAGGCCATCAGCGCACCGCTCACCGCGGCTATTTTTCCAAATTTCAACATCGCGATGAACCCTCTATTGTTTTATTTTTATACATGGGAAATTAGCTATGGCCCGGACAATGCGAAGTTTAGAGCGGCAACCACGGCGAAAACCGCCGATTTGAATCAACGATCCGTTTCACACACCGCCGTCCATACTCCGCCAGCCGCTTCTACATCACGCACCGGCCTGTATCCCAAGCCTGCAAGTTCGTCGAGTTTGGCGGTGACAGCCTCACGGGTGGGACCGGTAATGATGCGGCTGCTGCCCAGATCCACCACTGTGCAGGCCGTCACACGAGCCTTGGGATGTTCGCAGCTGGCCAGCCATTTGTTATTGATCCGGGCGATGGGCGACGTGGTCGTCGCGCCCTCCGCCACCAGCTTGTCCAGCGCATCACGGACGCTGCGCTCGGTATAACCTGAAATAATCAGATTGGTTCCCGCGTCAAAAACATTGGCAGGCTGCCCCTCCAGCTCCGGATCTGGCGGTTCAATCGAAAAACCGGACGTTATCGCGACTTCATCCACCACCTTCGCCACAAAATCGCGTCGGGTACGCAAGCGGATTTCAGTCTCCGATGTGCGCAAACCGGAATGCGCTTCGGCAACGACGGAATAAAACTCGTGGGCACGCTGGTGCTTGTCATCGCGCTGCCCCTCAAATTTGAAGAGGGCTCCATATTCTTTGGACAATCGCGACACCACCTCGTAAAACGAGCGCGAAACCAGCAACTGCCCTGGTTCCGAAAAGTCCATGATTCGCTGCGCGACATTGATGCCGTCGCCGACGATATTGAGCTGGCCATTCAGATCATTCAGCAAACGCACAGGCCCGAGATTGATGCCCATGCGTACGGGCATGCCTTGCTGATGCTCACGGATATCAAGTCCGACAAACAAGGCATCCTCCGGCGGGCCTAAGAATGTTACTGCAGCGCCGTCACCGGTATCCAGCAGTATGCGGTCCTGCTGCTCCACAGGCTTGAGAGCGCCTGCCAGCATGGTGTTGAACTCACGCTTCACGGCCAGTTGCTCGGAAACAGTGAGCTTGGAATAGCCCCGTATATCAAGAAAAATAACGCTGCACACCAGCGTGTGACTGGAACTGTCTGCCATGGGGAAATTAATCAGAACATTACCGGATGTAATGGGCAAATTTTAACCCAACTCGCATTAATCAAGATAGGGACCTAACGCACATTCGCCGCCGCCCCGCTCTGCCAGAGATGCTTGCGCCAGCGCAATGCAATCAGCACGGCAAATACGATGCCGAACAGGCAATAACCCATGGCCATCTTCGTATAGCCGAAAGTGGCGATCAGCGGCCCGGCCAGCAGCAATCCCGGCAGATTGCCGTAAATCGCCATCATCCGGATGCCCATGATGCGTCCGCGATAACGCTGATCGGAAGTGCGCAGCAACAGCGCATTATTGGGAATCAAACCCATGGTCTGCATACAGCCTGCGACCATCAATACCGGGATTCCGGTCGCAGGGCTTTGGGTCTGCACAAACACCAGCAACATCACCAGCCATCCGATGCCGAATACGATCATGGCGCGCGCCGGCTGGAACGCCCGACCAAAACGACTCATGATGATGGAACCGGTCAGCGCGCCGGTGGCTGCCGCTGCGACCATGGTGCCCAGCGTGGTCTGGTCGGCGCCATAGATTTCTTTGGCCACATACGGCATCAATCCGGTGAACAACGGGAACGCCGTGAGATTAAGCAGGAAAGCGAACAACATGGCCGCGCGCAATTGCGGTGCATGCCAAACATAAGACAACCCTTCACGCAGTTCACGCCATGGTGAAGCGCGTTGCACAGTGCTTGCCTTCACCGCAGACGGCTGGCCGCCCTGCGTATTGCCGGCCAGCCACGTCAGTAACAAACTAATCATGTAAAAACAGACCACTGCGGCATAAGCCGCCCCCATACCCAGCATCGCGACCAATCCCGCGCCGGTCAGCGCACCGGCGATCCGCGCCGTGTCCTGGGTGGTGCGCTGGATGCTCATGGCGCCCATCAGTTGCGATGAGGGCATGGTCTCGCCCACCAGTGCGGTGCGCATGCCGATGTCCGACGGCCGCACCAGGCCAAGCATGGCGGCAATAACGAGCACGATCATCGGCGTCACGGCATCCATGAAGGCCAGGATCATCAGCGATGTCGCCAGCACCGCATACAGCGCACGCATTGCGCACAACACGTTGCGATGGCCGATCCGGTCCCCCATAACGCCAAACATCGGCGCCAGCAGCGTGCCGATGTACTGAAGCGACGCGTAGATGGTCAGCATCAGCACTGATTTGGTCTCGACCAGTACATACCAGCCGAGGATCAGTGTTTCCATTTCGAAGGCCCATGACGTCGCCAGATCCGCGGGCCATTGAAAACGGAAGCTGCGTACGCTGAACGGTGCGAGTGCGGAAACCCGCCCAGGCGCACTCAATCCAGCACCATCAGCCAATCGACGGCAATAGCGCCCTGCGGTCCGGCAAGCACCGGGTTGAGATCCAGCTCGGCCAGTCGCGGTCCCGCCGCTGCGCCGAATCGCGATACCGCGCTGATCATTTGCGCCAGCGCTGCTTTATTGACCGGCGGTTTGCCGCGCACACCGTCGAGGATCACCTTGCTTTTCAGTTCACCGAGCATGCGCAGCGCCTCGGCTTCGGTCACCGGTGCTGCACGGAACACCACGTCCTTGAATACTTCGATCAGCACCCCGCCCAGCCCGACCATCACCACCGGGCCGAAGGTCGGATCACGCTTGAGGCCGATCACCAGCTCGACAGCACCCTTGGCCATGGCCTGCACCAGCACGCCGGCGATGTGGGCGTCGGCTTTGTACTGTTTGGCATTGGCGATCAGGGCGGTGTATGCGCTGCGCACTGCAGCGTCATCCGCAACATTCAGGGCCACGCCTTTGGCTTCAGTCTTATGCGGGATGTCCGGGGATTCGATTTTCAGCACCACCGGATAACCCAGAGTCTGCGCAGCCGCCACGGCTGCATCGGCGCTTGTTGCCAGCTTTGCAGCGGCTGTCGGTACACCGAAGGATTGCAACAGCACTTGCCCTTCAATACTGCTCACCGCTCCCGCCGCCGCAGGAAACGCGGGCTTGGGCAATTGCAGCGCAGCGCGCGCAGGCGCATCACTCAACCAGTTGCGCCGCGCTTCGGCATAACTTACCAGCGCAGCAACGGCATCGACCGCGGGCTCGCCGCCGCGCAATACCGGAATGCCGGCGGCGCGCAGTTTTGCCAACGCGTCATCGGGCGCGGCCACCCAGCACACCACCCAAGGCTTATTAACTATCTCTTTGATTTTAAGGAATATTTGTATAAGGCGGTCAACATGCCCATCCATCAGTTGCAGCCACACGATACCGACATGCACCTGCGGGTCGTCCATCACAATGCGCACGCTGTCGAACAACAGGCGGGGATCCGCAACAAACTGCCCGGTCACATCCACCGGATTTCCGGTAGTGCCGAATCCCGGAATGACTTTGCTCAATGCTGCGCGCGTCTGCACTTCAAGTTCGGCGACCTGCAGCCCAATCTCTTCGGCGCGGTCCGCCATTAGCACACCGGCACCACCGGACTGGGTGACAATGCCGACGCCGCGCCCTGCCGGCAGTTTGCAGGCGCCGAGCACTTCAACAATATCGAGCATGTGTTCTTCGTTGCGCGCACGGGTGATGCCCAAGCCGCGGATCACGCCGTCGAACACCGAGTCGGCGCCAGCGAGTGCGCCGGTATGTGATGCGGCGGCTTTAGCCCCAGCGGCGGTGCGCCCGACTTTGGTCAGCGCCAGCGGTTTGCCGAGGTAGAGCGCGTGTTCCCCCAGCGTGCGCAGCCCCGTGCCATCACGCACACCCTCAAGATAACCGGCGCCGACACGGATACGGTCATCGTCGAGCACTGCGCGCATCATCTGCACAAAATCGACATCACATTCATTACCGGTGTTGATGAAATAACCCAACCCCAGCGCACGCCTTCGTGCCAGCGCTGCGATGGCAGTACCGAACGCGCCCGATTGCGTGACAAATCCCACCGGACCCGGCGGCGTTGCACCCTCTGCAAACTGGCCGAAAGTGGCAATCACATTGTCAAACGCATTGATCAATCCCAGGCAGTTGGGACCGCACAGACGCAAGCCACCGACGCGTGCCGCCGCGGCAACTTCACGCTCCAATTGTCGCCCCGCCTCACCCATCTCGGCGAAACCCGAACTGAAAATAACCGCAGTGCGCGCGCCGCGTTGCACCAGTTCACGCACTGACGCCAGCACCTGCGCCGCAGGCACGGCGATCACCGCAAGATCCGGTGCCTCGGGCAATGCTGCAATACCGGGATAACAGCGCAGGCCGGCAATCGTTTCATATTTCGGATTGACCGGATAAATACGACCTGAGTACCCCTTCTCCTGCAGAAAACGCAGTGTGCGTCCATTGACTTTATTCAAGTCGGCGGAGGCACCAAGGATGGCAATCGTACGGGGACTGAGTAGCGCCTGTAATTCGTTCATTGTTCGTATTGTGAAATTGCGGGCAGCAGGCTATGCGCCACTATCTCACAGCCGTCATGAATTACAACACTTCGAAGCAAACCGACAAGCCCGCCCCCCCTCAACGCCGGCTGAGCCAGCGTTGATCGCTTTCGATGCGCTGCAGATCAGCCAGAGTTGTCATACCTGCCGCGATCGCCCGTGCCAGCACGACCTGCAACAGTTGCGCCGTTGCCAGTGCGTCCGCCAGTGCGTTGTGTCGTGCGTGATTTTCGATGCCAAATTGCTGCGCCCATGCATCCAGTCCTTGCGGCATCGTCACGCCGGGTTCGGCGAGCAGCGCCGGCGCCAAATACGCCAGATCCAGCCAAACAGCGGATGGCGCGCAGCCCAGTGCTTTCGTTGCGGCGCGATCAATCATTATCCGGTCGAAATCGGCATGGAATCCCACCAGTGGGGCACGCTCCGCGTAATCGAGAAAACTGACCAGCGCCGTTGCGGGATCAACCCCGGCCAACTGGGAGGTGCCATCGATGCCATGAATCAGGATATTCGCCTGACTACTTGGCTGCGACTGGCACAGCACAACCGCAAAACCGCTGTTTAGGCGGACGATGCAGTCCTCGACGCTTACTGCACCTATGGAAATCAGGCGGTCACTGAACGGATCCAGGCCGGTGGATTCCACATCGACCACCACGCAGCGCAGCCTGGCCAGCGGTGTGGCGCTGGAAATCTCCGGTCGGGCGTGGTACGCGGCTAGCGCAAGCGACTGCTCCATTTGCAGTCGGGGGCCAACTCCAAACAGTCGGCGCAACCAGCTCATGGCCCATTCGCTCATAACTGATAATCAAGTGCAATCCGGCTCTGCAGTTTGCGCGCTTGGCGAAAACTTTCCTTGAGAATACGCCGGTCCACTTCATTCAGGTCCGCCGGGTTGATCCGGTTTGCGGCCCCCATCGTATTATTGACAGCCATCTGCCCGCGCAGGCGCAGTGCCTGCAGGAAAAAAAATCCGTCGCTGATGGACGCAATCTCCTCCGGCGGCATCTCCAGCCTCAATCCGGCTTGCCGCAACCGCTGCGCAGTATTGGTATGCAACACACCGGTCGCCAGCGCGAGCACGCGCGCACCATCAATGAACAGCCGGACGCCGGACTTTTTCAGATCGATGGTGCCATTGAACTCACCGTCGTCCGTTACAAAATCGCTGATCCTGCCCAGTGGCGGCCGCGTTTCAAGCGCGTATTGCGCCAGCTGGTGCTGGAACCGGGAATTACCCCGTGCCATTCCGGACAGATGGCTGCGTAACATCCGGGCCGGCTCCGCGTCGCCATGCAGCGGCCGGAAATCAAAAAAAATCACTGCATTAAGCAGCGCCTGCGGATCGGTATCGGTGATCCAGGAATCGAACTGTTCGCGCCATTCGCCCTGGCTCAGGCACCACTGCGGATTGCCAGCCATGATGTTGCCCTTGCACAACGGAAAACCACAGGCGTCGAGATCGCGGTTGACCGCCTGTGCAAACGGCAGCAACCGCTCACGCAATGGATCTGGATCCGCATCACCGGAATCGAAAATCAGGCCGTTGTCCTGATCAGTACTGATGCTCTGCTCGTAACGGCCTTCGCTGCCGAACGCCAGCCAGCACCAGCGGATGTCGGAGACCGCAAATTCTGCCTGTTCAATTTCAAGCACCCGTTGCACCAGCGCGTCGTTCAGCGTCGAAATGAGCAGTGTCAGCTGCTCTGCGGCCACGCCCTGACCGAGCAAGCTGCGGGCCAACCTGCGAATATCGGAGGCCGCGAACTGCAAGCCACCGATGGAATCCGCATCGGCGATGGTTTGGTTGATGGTACGTACACTGACGCGCTGCAGCGCAAACAGATCGCGTTCAGTGACAACGCCGATCACCCGGCCGTTATCGCACACCGGGATATGGCGGATACCGCGATGGGCGATCAGCAGCGCAGCGTCATACGCACTGGCTTCCGCCGGCAAGGTCAGCGGATCCGGCGTCATGATGTCGCTGATCGGACGGGCCAGATTGCATTGCTCCAGCGCAACGCGGTCGAGCACGTCGTGCCGGGTAAAAATACCTGCTGCCCGGCCGCCATCGTCGACGACCAGCATGGCGCCGATCTTGCGGTCCCGCATGCAGCGCAGCACCTCGCCGACCGGCATCTGTGGCAAACAGGTCACCGCCTCGCGCGCCACCAACGAGCGCAATGACCGGCTCATCGCCTGCTGCTCCCCGGTAGCCGATGCGTATTGAAGTTGCATCTGACGCCGTGATTCCTGCAGCATGCTGGTGAGATAACGCGTTGCGAATTCGCGGAATACCGGGCTGCGATTCAGCAGTTCAGGAAACCGGTCTGCAGGCAATTCATAACAGAAGGTATCCGCGATGGCGGTATAGGGCGCCATTACTGCACGCTTCTCCAGCAGCGCACTGACCGAGAAACACTCACCGGCACCCAGGCTGACCGGATGGGCATCGCCGCCGTGCTTCGCGTTGAACGGAACCACCTGCACAGTCCCGCGTTGAATGATGCACAAGACCCCGGGCTCAGCCTGCGCCGGGTCGAGAATCACAGTACCTTTGGGGTAATAACCGAGGTCGAGATTGGCCGCGAGATAATGCAGTGCGGCTTTTTCCATCTGTGCAAACGGCAGGTAGCGGCGCAGGAACAGCGTTACCGCATCGGCAATCACCGCGTTGCTGCGGGCAGCGGGATCAGTCACTGTTCAACGTGCGGCCGCACGGTGGTCGTGTTGCCGCCGCGAGCGGTCGGCTGGACAGGATTGGTCATGCGACTTACCCCCCGGACCCACGGTTGTGAATGAACACATGGACGGCACGTCCCGATCAAGACACGCCGGATTTTTTCCAGAATAGCACGCGGGAAAGTATCGGCCTTGATAGGGATCAAGTCAGTGCGTCCGCATCGGGTGGCGCGGACGGAACTTAAAATTACAATAAAATCAAATACTTATGACTTTAACGCCATCCCCGATACCTGGGTGCGCAAGCTTCAGTGCGGCTTCTCAGCGTGCCTCTCAGCGTGTTTCTCAGTGCGGTTTATTCGCGAGGTGCTCCGGCAGCGGCAGCGCAACGATTTCGATGCCTTCATCACGCAAGGCATCGACTTCCCGCGCCGATGCAGTGCCACGGATATGGCGCTCCGGAGACTCCTTGTAGTGAATTTTCCGTGCCTCCTCCGGAAACGCCCTGCCCACATCATCGGTATTGTCGACGATGTGCGAAATCAGCTTGAGCATGCGCGCGGCATCGAAGTTGGCGTATTGCACAGCTCCGGGAGCCGGTTCCGCTTGCTCACGCGCAGGCGCTTCAACACGCCCGGTATTGAGCCGCGCGGCGGTAAGCAGCCGGTTGATATGCAGGCTGCCGCACAGCGGGCAGCTCAGCAGGTTTTCTTTTTGCTGGCGTTCAAAATCCCCGCTTGAGGCAAACCAGCCCTCAAACCGATGGTCGTTGTCGCAGCTCAGGTCAAAAACAATCATGGATTATCGTGTCACAGGCGCCGTATAAAAGCGCCGCCTTGGAGGCAAGATGGTGGGCGAGGCCGGACTTGAACCGGCATGGCTTGCGCCGAGGGATTTTAAGTCCCTTGTGTATACCAATTCCACCACTCGCCCCGTGTGTATTGTTTGCTTCCGGGACCGGGCCTCGCCACAGTCTGCCGCATGCTGGAGGCGCGGGGCGGAGTCGAACCGCCCTACAAGGATTTGCAGTCCTCTGCATAACCGCTTTGCTACCGCGCCATTGTAACTAAAAGGGGAAAACGGCTGGCTACTCTCAACCGTTTTCCCCAGGGATCTGGAGCGGGAAAGGAGGTTCGAACTCCCGACCTCAACCTTGGCAAGGTTGCGCTCTACCAGCTGAGCTATTCCCGCATTGCTGTGTTCAAATTGCTACTGCCGGATTGTTAATGCTTATGCCCGCTTTTACCCTGCACACTACTTGCTGCTGCTGCTTTTTAGCACATGCAGCCGCGCATTATAATTCAACCCCTCCACGCCCTGCAACCGCCACTACGCAGACTGCTTTACCCGCTGTCTTTGGCCGCACGCCAGGCCATTTTCAGGTAATACCCCATCGAGATCAGGGTCAGTACGGCCGCCCCCCAGATCAGCCAGGTGCCCCAGTACTGCGGGTCAAAACCGCCGATCATGTCGTGGTAGAGCAGCAACGGTATGGCAATCATCTGCGCAGCCGTCTTGATTTTGCCGACCATCGACACGGCGACACTTTTGCCCTGACCAATGGAGGCCATCCATTCCCGCAACGCCGAAATGGCAATTTCTCGACCAATGATGATCAGCGCAACGATCGCGTCGATACGTCCCAGTTGCACCAGAATGACCAGCGCCGCTGCAACCATCAGCTTGTCCGCCACCGGATCGAGAAAGGCACCAAACGCGGAAGTCTGGTTCAATTTCCGCGCCAACCAGCCGTCCAGCCAGTCGGTGATCGCCGCTGCGGTAAAAATAGCCATCGCGATCCGGTTCTGGGTGGTGTGCGAAATCCAGTGCTGCTCAAAATAGAAAACGCCGACAAACAGCGGGATCATCATGATCCGTAACCAGGTCAGCAAATTGGGCCAGTTGATAGACATTTAAGTTCTTGTCAGTGCTTAATGCAGTTCATCGTAAATCCGTTCGGCCAGCGCCGGACTGATGCCGTCGACCTGCGCCAGTTCATCGACACTGGCCGCCACCAGCCCGCGTAAACCACCGAAACGGGTCAGCAGGCGCTGGCGGCGCTTGGCGCCCACGCCGGGAATACCTTCCAGCGGTGATGTATTACGGGCACGGGCACGTCGTGCCCGGTGACCCTCAATCGCAAAGCGGTGGGCTTCGTCGCGAATCTGCTGGATCAGGTGCAGGCCCGGATCATCGGCACTGAGCTGGAATGCAGCCTCGCGCCCTGGCATCAACAACTGCTCCATGCCTGGTTTTCGTGACACGCCCTTCGCCACACCGAGCAGCGGCACGTCACTCAAGCCCAATTCTGTCAGCACCTCAATCGCCACGCCCAGTTGCCCCTGCCCGCCGTCGATCATCACCAGATCAGGCATCTTACCCTCTCCGGCAACTGCCCTGCGATAACGACGCGTCAGCACCTCGCGCATCGCGCCGTAATCATCACCCGGTACCACATCCCGCATGTTGAAGTGACGGTATTCGCCGTTCTGCATCGCCCCCCGGTCATAGATCACGCAGGACGCGACAGTGGCCTCACCCTGGGTATGACTGATATCGAAACATTCAATACGTTGTACGGTCTCCGGTAATCCCAGCCCCTGCTGCAGGGCGATCAGCTTCGCCGCATCGCCCATGTGTTGCACTTTGCGCTGAGCGGCGCCGAGTTCGGCGTTTTTGGTCGCCATCTGCAGCCAGGCACGGCGGCTGCCGATCGGATTGGCACTGATCTGGATACGGCGTCCGGCGCGTTCCGACAGCGTCTCCTGCAGCACCGCGACAGGAACCGCCTCCCCGACGACCAGCTGCGGCGGCACCTGATGTGCCAGGTAATGCTGGGCAATGAAGGCTTCAATGATCTGCGCCGGCTCCATTTCATCGGCATTTTGCGGAAAAAAATTCTTGTCGCCGAGGTGGCGGCCGCCGCGGATCATCACCAGATTGACGCAACAGACGCCGGCCGCGATTCCGCAGGCGATAACGTCGGTATCGCGGCCGGATTCATCGCTGACATACTGTCGCTCGCGCACCTTGCGCAGCGCGCCGATCTGGTCCCGATACACCGCTGCCTCTTCGTAGCGCAACCCCTCCGCCGCAGCAGTCATGCGCGCATCCAGTCGTTCGGACACCGCATCCTCCTGGCCGTTGAGAAACAGTTCGGCGCTGCGTGCGTCTTCCGCATAATCAGCGTCGCTGATCAGTCCCACACACGGTGCCGTGCAGCGGTGGATCTGGTGCAGCAGGCAGGGCCGCGAACGATGCGTGAATACGCTGTCCTCGCAGGTACGCAGGCGGAACACCTTCTGCAGCAACTGTATGCTTTCGCGCACCGCGCCGGAATCGGGAAACGGTCCGAAATAGCGATGGCGCTTGTCGGGGTTGCCGCGAAAAAAACCGAGACGCGGATAGCGGTGTCCGGTCAGCATCAAGTACGGGTAGGACTTGTCGTCGCGGAACAGGATGTTGTAGCGCGGCGCCAGCGACTTAATCAGGTTGTTTTCGAGCAGCAATGCTTCCGCTTCCGAGCGGGTGACAGTGGTTTCGATGTTCACGATCTGCGCCACCATCAGGCGGATGCGAGGCGACAGTGTCTCGGTGCGCTGGAAATAGGAACTGACCCGTTTCCGTAGATCCAGCGCCTTGCCGACGTAGAGTACCTCCCCGCCTTTGTCGAGCATCCGGTACACCCCCGGCAGATGGGGTAAGCCGGCAGCAAGCTCGGCAGGTTCGCTCATGATCAGATGGCGTCGATCCGTCGATCCAGATACTGCCGGATGTCCGTAAAAACCTCCCGAAACATTTCCGGGGTCAGCCGGCGCGTATTGGTGTTGTAACGGCTGCAGTGATAACTGTCGAACAATTGCGTATGGCTGCCGAGCTTGTGCCGAGCGCCATGTGCAAACGGGAAACCGGCAATGCGCTGATTCAGCGCACGTAACACCGCCTGATGCGCCACCGTGCCCAGCGCCAGTATCGCGGCCGGCGCCAGCGCCTGGAGTTCCATACGCAGGTAGTCGTTGCATTCGCGGATCTCCGCCGGCAACGGCTTGTTCTCCGGGGGCAGGCATTTGACGGCATTGGTGATGCGGCAGCCGTGCAGCACCAGGCCGTCATCAGGATCAATTGCAATGGCCTGGCTGCTGAACCCGTAACGGTGCAGGGTCTCGTAGAGCAGGATGCCGGCATGGTCGCCGGTAAACGGTCGTCCGGTGCGGTTGGCGCCATGCATCCCCGGCGCGAGTCCAACGATCAGCAAACCGGGCTTGCGGTCACCGAAAGGCGCGACCGGACGCGCGTGGTAATCCGGGTATTCGGCGCGTATAGCAGAAAGATGCGTGGCCAGGCGCGAACAACGCATGCAGTCCAGTGAAAACGGTTGCGGAGATGTCGACGACACAACGGTTTTACCCAAAACATGTGCCCGGCTCATGCTCTCACCCCGGTTAAGGCCGGTCAGGCCAGCGGCAATTCACGATTGTGCGCGCCAAGTCCGCTGATCGCATGCAGCGCAGCGACATAATGTGCATCTTCACGCAGCTTGACGGCATCCGCTGCGTGCGCGCGGCCGTGGATGCGTGCCATGCGCGCCAGTGCTACTGCCGGCATGGTGTATTGCAGGCCGCCCAGCAATTCATCGG
>JAYUYQ010000086.1:0-2650 GCA_043752435.1 Betaproteobacteria bacterium | reverse complement strand
GGGATCACCGGCTGGCGATTTTGATCACCGGTGCCTATTTCGTCGCCGGCATTTTCATCATCCAGGGCGTGGATACCGTTCGCGGACGCGCCGCTGCGCTTAGGGCCTGTTAACCATCATTTCATGAGATGCGTTGTGACCAAAATCGTCAGTGGCAAGGCGCTTGGCGCAGCCCATATCGAGAATATGGGCAACTCATTTGCCAAGTGCGGCAACGCCGCCAGTGGCGATTTTGGTCACAACCCGAAGGGACGGGACGATTTGGCCCCAGTGCGTTGTCGCGCCTTTGCTTGTTTGCCAAGGGGCAAACCGCGCTCGACGCTCCTAGCCCTGAGGCCAAATCGTCGCCGTCGCACTCATGAAATGATGGTTAACAGGCCCGGGTTGGCGCTGACCCCGCTGCCCGCTAGAATGGAATTGAACAGGGCTTCATGCAGCGGCGGCAATGCAGCGGCGGCAATGCAGGGTCGGCGTTGATCCACGGCAACCAACGGTAACAATAATGACAAGGGAACAACAGCCATGCTCGGATTTCTGACGGGTGGCAAAGTGGATCATCCGATGGCCGACATCAAAAAGGCCCGGGAGATCGTCGCTGATTTGCCATCCGACCCGATGAAAGCGCTGGGTGAGATTACTCACTGGCTCGACACTCTGCGCGAAACCAAGGCCTACAAGCTCGATCGCCTGTTCGAAAACATCGACCTGCTGGATGGCGCTGCGAAAAATTATCAGCGCAAACTGGCGCAGGATTATTTTGCGACTTCCCGGCAGCAGAAATTTCAGGAAAGCCGGCTGTGGACCGGCAGTTACGCCTTCTGGAAGGCATTGAGTGACGCCTACCTGGAATGCGTGTCACGGTCCGAGTCCGCGCAGACCGGGGGCGCCGCCTTTCGCAAGAACCTGCCGGTGATCGTGGCGCGCACCTTGCGCGCGCTGACGCTGCAGCTGAAATGGATACTGGTGCGTTACGGGCCGGTGGATCCGCGGGTGTGGTCTGACATCGGCCGCCTCTACCAGTTTGCCGAAGCCGCAGGGTTTTCCGGCAGCGCGGTTGCGATTTATCCCGGCTCCCACGGCAGCGGTTCCGTGCAGCAGGAATTCCTCAAGGCTGTGATGCTCAGCATCTCGTCGACCGACGGTTTAAGCCCCATGCGTCAGGAGATCGCCGAGCGCGCGGTCGCGCACTTTTCATCCGGCTTCCGCGTGTCGCAGCAACCGGGTCCGGGCTGCGGTTACTGTTTCGATATCGCCGGCGGCAAGCCGCCGTTCCGCGTGGTGGGCGAAAAAGCGCTGCCGGCGACGGCGCGTTATTTTGGCGCAGGTGATGCGCTGGCGGAATTACAGAAAGTTGAAGTGACTATCCGCGAAACCGGCGCGATCCCGTCGAGCGTGCATCTTGGCGGCACTTACGACAACGACACGGTGCTGCCGGTGCTGCGCCACCTGATTTCATACTGGTCGGATGACGCCCCCGCGCGTAACACCCAGCGCCGCCATACGGCGACGCGGATGACGGTGTTGCACGGCATGGCGGAAATCCTGCAAACACTGGATCCGGCGCACAGCGATGAACTCGATTTCAGCACCGACTCCTCGGCCGAGAGCTGGATTGTCGAAAATGTCAGTGACGGCGGCTGTGGCGCGATCATTCCGGCGGCGAAAAGCGACTGGGTGCGCGTCGGTGCGCTGATCGGCGTCAAGACCGAAATCTCGCAGCACTGGGGTATAGGCATCATCCGCCGTGTCAGCCGCGACGAACACCAGCAGCGTCGCGTCGGCGTGCAGGTGCTGTCGAAAGTGGCGATTCCGGTGCGGGTCGGAAAATCCGGCGGCGCTTTCGCATCCGGCCCTGCAGCGCCCACCGATTCCGCGCTGTTGCTGTCGTCAACACCGGACAGCAACGGTGAAGTCGGCGTGGTGATGCGCGACGGCATTTTCAGTTCACGCGACAGTTTTGACATGGTGGTCAACAACAAGCCCTATCTGCTGATGCCGTCGCGGCTGGCCGAGGGCGGCGAGGATTTCGACTGGGCGATGTTCAAGGTGATGGCGCGCAGTTCCTGAGCGCGCCATGACACTTCATGACTACAGGATCTGCCGTGTCTGACCAGTTAAGCATCCGTTCCGCAGCGCCCGCTGATTTTAATCAGTGGCTCCCGTTATGGGAGGGGTACAACACGTTTTATGAACGCAAGGTGCCGCAGGATGTCACGCGGATGACCTGGTCGCGTTTTTTTGATGCCTACGAACCGATGCGCGCCATCGTTGCCGAGCGCGACGGAAAACTGCTGGGGCTGGTGCATTATCTGTTTCATCGCAATACCGCGATGCTGGGGCCGACCTGCTACCTGCAGGATTTGTTCACGGCGGCGAGCACGCGCGGGCAGGGCATCGGCCGTTCACTGATCGAGGCGGTGTATGAACGGGCGCAGGCTGCAGGTTCGTCGCGGGTGTACTGGATGACGCAGGAATCCAACACCACGGCGCGTAAACTCTACGACAAGGTCGCAGAGCGTTCGGGTTTTATTCAATACCGCCGGCAGTTCTAGATAGCGGGGGTACTGATCCGGAATGTTCAGGCAAGTTTGGTCGCGCCCGCCGCAGCAATGCGCTGAATGTCGGCCTCGCCATACCCCGCTTCGCGCAG
>JAYUYQ010000085.1:0-2662 GCA_043752435.1 Betaproteobacteria bacterium | reverse complement strand
TGAAGGCCGTTGAAACCTGGCTGACCATGAACACCGGCATGCTGCAGATGACCATCAAGACCCTGGAGATGCAAAGATCCGGCCTCGAAAGCCTGCAGTCGGCGGGCAAGGCGGCAGCCAACAGCATGAAAAAAACGCCAAAATAATTGGCGTTTTTTTATTGGGGCGATGAAGCTTATTTCGCCCCGACTACTTTGCGCTGACTTATTTTGCGCCTACTTATTTTGCGCCAATTTTATTCCTCAGCAGTCCCAGCCCTTCCACTTCCGTTTCGAGGATGTCGCCGGCTTTCATGAATTCCGGCGGCGTGCGCGCATGGCCCACCCCGGCCGGTGTGCCGGTCAGGAACAGATCACCGGGTTCCAGCGTCAGTCCCGCCGACAGTTCCGCAATCAAGCGCGGCAGCTTGAAATACATATAGCTGGTGTTGGAATCCTGCTTGGTCACGCCGTTGACGCGGCAGGTGATGCGCAGGTTCTGCGGGTTTTTCACCTCATCCGCAGTGGTCAGCCACGGCCCCATCGGGCAGTGGCCATCGAGGCTCTTGCCCTTGAACCACTGCTGGCCGTGCTGGCGCTGCACTTCGCGCGCCGACACGTCGTTGGCGATCATGTAGCCGTAAATGTGTTTCATCGCATCGGTTTCACTGATGTTGCGGCCGCCCTTGCCGATGACCACGGCCATTTCCACTTCCCAGTCAAGTTTTTCGGTGACGCCGGGGTGCGAAGGCACTTCACCGTAGGGGCTGTTCACGGCCAGCGGTTGCTTGGTGAAAAACGCCGGATGCTTGGGCATTTCCGTCACATGCGGACGCGCCTTGGCGCCTTCCTCGAAATGCTCAACATAATTCCAGCCGACACAGAACACGTTTTTGCGCGGACGCGGAATCGGTGCGTGCAACGTCACTTTGTTCATTTTGTGATGGCCGGTCTTGGAGCCAGTCACCGCTTTTTTCACCAGCGCGAGGCCGCTTTTGCCGGCGGCGACCAGCGCAATCATGTCGCTGCTGCCGAAGGGCAGTTTGACGCGCGCTTTTTTTGCCGCAGCCTCGAGGTCAATGATGCTGCCGTCGGCGGCGATCACGCCGATTTTTGCGGGACTGCGTTTGCCTGCCGAATAAGTGACCAGTTTCATTTCATTCTCCCTTGGTAATTTTTTTGAATTTTTCGGCGGCCCTGACCAGCGCCGCACAGATGCCCGGCTCCCAGGCCGAATGTCCGGCATCGGGCACGATAATGTATTCTGCTTCAGGCCAGGCGCGGTGCAGGTCGTCGGCCGAGACGATGGGGCAGACCGCGTCGTAACGGCCCTGCACGATGACAGCCGGGATATTGCGGATGCGGCTGACATTGTTGAGCAGCAAATTTTCCGGCAGAAAAATGTCGTGCTTGAAGTAATGCGCTTCGATGCGCGCGAGGCCCAGCGCCACCACGTCGCCGGCAAAATAGGCCACGGTTTCCGGGCTCGGCAGCAGCGTCGAACACGAACCCTCGTAAGTGCTCCAGGCGCGCGCCGCCGGCATGTGCACCGCTGGATCGGGATCGGTCAGCCGGCGATGGTAGGCGGTAAGCAGGTCGCTGCGTTCGGCTTCGGGAATCGGCGCGGTGAAGGCCTGCCAGGCTTCGGGAAACAGGTTGCGCAGTCCGTAGAGAAACCAGTCGATTTCACTGTCGCGGCAGAGGAAAATGCCGCGCAGGATCAACCCGGTGCAACGCTGCGGATGCGTTTCGGCATAGGCCAGCGCGAGCGTGCTGCCCCAGGAACCGCCAAACACCAGCCAGCGTGCGATGTCGAGTTTTTCACGCAGTTGTTCGATGTCGGCAACGAGCAGCGGTGTGGTGTTGTCGGTGATTTCACCCAGCGGCAATGAGCGTCCGGCGCCGCGCTGGTCAAAAATGATGATGCGGTAATGCGCGGGATCAAAAAAGCGCCGGTGCGCGGGCGCAGCACCCGCACCGGGACCGCCGTGCAGGAACAATACCGGCGCGCCGCGCGGATTGCCGGATTCCTCGAAGTACATGTGATGCCGACCATCGAGTGCCAGCAGGCCGCTGTTGTACGGTTCGATTTCGGGATGGAGTTCGGCCCGTAAGTTGGAAAATGAGCCTGAGGATGCCTGGACCATGAAGTTCACATTGCTGACACGTTGCTGGAGTGCTGCAAAAAAGCAGCGCAACGTTAGCACAAACGCGGGCAGGGGTGCCGCGGCTACATCAGGCTGACATGCGCGGCGACCACACGCCAACCTTCGGGCAGGCGCGCCCAAGTCTGCATCTGTCGCCCCGAGCGGCCGCCCCGTTCAAACTGCAGACTCGAAGTGGCGAAGTCGCGGCCGTAGGTGGTGATGACTTCGCGCGACACCGTGCGTGCCAGTCCCGCCGGCGAACGCGCCGCGCGGAACTGTGCAATCTCGTCAAAACCGTAGAGCACTTCACCGGCGCCATAACGCACGGTATGCGGGCTGTTCCAGAACAGCGCGTCGAGCACCGCCACGTCATTGCTGACCAGTGCCTGTTCATACCGTTGGCATGCCGCGGTCACTTCCGCCACCACTTCCGGAATATTTATTTCCACTGCATTCCCTCAATCCTCAATCCCGCATCTGCAATCAAGATACAGGATTTCAACGCCGCTATGGCGCACCTTTGCGTTGCGGATGGAG
>JAYUYQ010000084.1:0-16277 GCA_043752435.1 Betaproteobacteria bacterium | reverse complement strand
GCGGGTTTATTTTGACCCGCAGTCTTTGCGTTTCGCGGGGCAGATCAACCTGCCCGCTCATGTTGATCCGTGCCGCCGGGCCGGAAATGCGCAGGTTGTCTGTGCTGGCCACGCCCTGCACCACCTTGATGGCACCGACGATTTCATCAAATGCCAGGCCGTCGCTGAAAATGTCGCGGAAGTCGAGCGTGATCCGCCGCGGCAATGACTGCAGGCTGAGGATGCCCAGCAGTTTGCCGATGCCCGGCTCCAGTTTCAAGAACTGCCCTTTCGCCGCCTCCAGCACAAAATTACCGGACAGCGTCGGGTAATCCAGGCGCTGCGGACTGCCCGACCAGGCCAACGTACCTTCGACTTTTGCCGTGCCGCGCCGTACGCCTTCGGGATAACCCAGCCGCGTCAGCAATCGGCCGACATCGTTGACCAACAGGTGCACACTGACCTGGACCCGCGGCTGCGCCAACCAGTTCTGCCAAACACCGTCCACACTGAGCTGGCTCTCCGGCGTAACGAGCTGCATGCGTTCAATGCGCCAGTCTCGCTGCTGCGGCGTCGCCTGCAACTCAAGGCGTCCCAAGGCATTACCGGCGAGTTGGAGTTCGTCCACGATGACATCCAGTGCCGGTAGTTCCGGCGCCCGTGCCTCCGCATTTTGCGTCAGCGGCACGGCCGGAACTGTTGACGGCTCTGCCGCCGGCAGATTCAAGTGGCGCAACCGCGCTGTCAGCCGTCCCTTGCCCTGGGCCCGCCAGCCCAGCGTGCCCTCAATATCCCGGCCGCGGACGGTGGCCTGCAAAATCCCTCCCGGCGATGTCGCTTTGATCGCAAGATCGGCAAACCGGCGCTCGAACACCCGCATCTCGGCAATGCGCAAATCGACCGTCGCCAGATTAACGCCGCCACCGCCTCCGGACTCCCCGCTCAGCGCCAGCCATTCATTGAAGTCGAGATTCTTGATGACACCCGAAACCGTGATGCCCGGGCGATCAGGTTCCGCCGCGGCTCCCTCGCCGAAGCGCACCGTGCCGCGCTCGATTGTGGTTTCCTGCTGTTCACCCCGCCGCAGCAGCACGGCGCTGACGAGTCCCTCGGCATTGATGGCGATGCGCTCCTGCTGGGGTCCGGTGAAACGCCGCTCCACCCGCAACGGCAGCGACTCCGCTGCAGTCTTGGTAAACGGCGCGGGAAGATTGACGGCGAGACCCTGCAGCGTGGAATCCACGACCAGATCAACGCGCTTGTTGCGCAGGGTCAGCGAACCGCGCCAGTCGGTCGATCCGCGCACGTAGCGCAGCCACTCAACGCCGCCGGCGCGCCGCGCGGCGTCGGCATTCACGCGCCCGCGAAACTGGATGCTGACTGCGGCATCGCGCTGGCTGCCGGCGGTGATACTCAGCGGCCCGCCGAGAAAAGTGGCTGTTGCAGCGGGCACGCGCACCGTGGATTCGGTAAATTCCAACCGTCCATTGACCTGCTCCAGCGGCGGAAACCCCGGAAACGGCACCAGCTGATTGTTGACAAACTGATAGCTGCCCGCGACCTTGCTGTTGTTCATGGCCAGCAGCGGCAAGGTCAGTTTCAGTCCCAGCCGGCCCTGCCCCTGCGCGCGCATGCCGTCGGTAAAACCGTTAATCATCCCGTTCACCGGACTGAGCGCGATGAATTCAAGGAAATCCAGAGTCGCGCCCTCGGCCTCGCCGTTGATCTGCAATACCGTATCGGAATGCACCAGATCCGGAATCTGCGCCCGCACTTTGCCCAGCCGCACATTGCCGATCGCAGCCTGACGGGCATTCATTTCCAGACGTTTGCCGCGAAAGATGAAATCACCCTCAATGCCGCTGATCTGCGGCCAGTTGTCGCCGTAATGCAGCGTGGCGCCGTTGATTTTAGCCACCACTTCGAAAATTCCGCCGCGCTCGTCGGGAAACGGAAACTCGCGCAAATCTCCCCTGAGGCGAAACCGCACATCGTTCGAATTGCCGGCGAGAAATGCCTGGTCCAGCCAGCCCCGTGAACTCTTCGCCACTGGCAGCGGCAGATAAGCCGTAACGCGCGCCGCCAGCCCACGACTCAGGTGACCGGTGATATCAGCAACACCCGGGCCGTCGCTTGCAGTCCGGTAACTGCCAGACAGGGTGCCCGCCAGATCGGCATTGGCGTAGGCGAAATTGCTGAAGCGCAATTCGGTGCCGCTGGCGACCCGCGACCAGGCGAGCTGTCCAGTCAGGGTGTCGAGCCGCAGACGCTCTCGGAACAGCTTCGGCAGATCCAGTGCTGCCTTCTGTGTTGCGACATGCAATGCGCCGCCTTTTTCCGTAGCGTCAATATTGCCGCTGAATCCCGAAAATCCGGGCAGCGCGCCGTGTTGCTGCAGCGACAACTTGTTGAAGCGACCGCGCGCCGAATACGTCTTCAAATGCGGCCAGGCGCCACTCCAGCCCAGCGCCAGATCATAAAGACCCCCGGTCGGGGCCAACGCCACCAATGATTTTCGCAACTCGGCAGCCAGCGGCAGCCGGTCGGCGAGTTGTACCAGAGGTGCCAGCTCCAGTGCATTGGCCTGGAATTCACCGCGCGTGTAACCATCAGCGCCCGCCCCGCCCAGCTTCAGCAACAGATCGACTGGAGGCAGTGTCAGCTTGTCGCCAGTGGTAAACGTCAACTTGTTCGTTGCAACCTCGAAACCGCCGTTCACACGTTTCCATGAAAAACGTCCGCCCAGTTCACGCATGTCCAGTTCCGGCAGGCTGGCGCCCAGCTGCGCCTTGACATTGAGCAACTGCGTATCGGCAATGACGCCGGTCAGCTCATTGCCACTGAACGTGAACCAGGCGCGCAATGCGCCGGTGCCGTGGGGAAAATGCACCGGGAAATCGATCCACTGCCGCCACGCTGCGATATCGACATGGTCGAGCTGTACATATAACCGCCCCGCAAGTGCCTCCGACAAGGACTGGAAATCCTCACCGGTCAGGTCCCCGCGCACGTCAAGCGGTGACGCCAGCGCTGCGGGTGGCGCCGCGCGCAGTCCGAAGCGGTGGCGATCACCGTTGTTGATGATGCGCAACTGCAGTTTGTCGAGTTCGAGCGCCGGCGCGGCGCGCAACTCGTCGTTCCACACCAGCCGCGCTTCATGAATTTCGATATCGCGCTGACTGAGCAGCCAGCTTGAAAAACCGCCGGCGCCCTGCTGATCAAGGTTCAGTGCGATGCCGCCAACGGTAATGCCGCCGCGCGTATCGCGGCGCACCGTCAATACCGGGCGGTAAATGTTGAGCGCGTGAAAATCGACCTGCAGCCGCACCGCCGAACGCCATGACAGCGTGGCATCGACGCGCGGCAATTCCAGCGCGGGCCGCCCCTCGGCATCGTGCACAACGACCTGCGACAAGGCGAGCTGCGGGCGCAAGCCGTCCCAGTTCGCACGGATGCCGCCAATGCTGACGCGCTGCTGTATCGCACGGCTCAGTGTCTGGGCGATATCTTCACGATAGGACGCGATATCCGGCAGTATCCAGTAACGCAGCACCAGTATCGTTGCGGCAAACAGCAATCCGCAGATCAGGACAGCCCAGGTCAGCACGCGATAGCCCCACAACGAACAGCTCTGGAACCAGTTACGCGTTGTGGCTGAGGGCATCATTTGGCTGAAGAATGTAAAATAGAAAATGTAAAATGCAGAAATGAAACAAAGGCTTAGCTATTCTAACGCGCTTGACGTGAACCGGCCATGCCATCTGCCACTCGTTTACCCACTCCTTTACCCGCTCGTTTAACTCTAACGCAGCAATGGCCATGAACGCCGACCACGCCATCGCTGCTGCTGCGCGCTACAGCCGTTATCTTCAGCGTTTGCTCACGGCACGGCCGGGAGTACTGAAGACAACGGAAGTGGCGCAACCGTTCACGGCAGAAGACATGCGGGCGGAATTGGCCGCTGCCGCCATCATCGACGACGCCACCCTTGGCCGCGCGCTGCGGCGCCTGCGCCAACGGATCATGGCGCGACTGATTGTGCGCGACCTCGGTGGATTTGCGGACCTCGACGAAGTTGTCGGCACGGTCACCCAACTCGCCGAAATCGCCATCCGCACCGCCGTCGCGCAGCTTCACAGCGCCCTCACGGCCTCGCACGGCGAACCGCGCGGCGCAACCAGCGGCGCGCTGCAGCAATTACACGTGGTGGGCATGGGCAAGCTCGGCGGCGCCGAGCTCAACGCCTCTTCCGACATTGACCTGGTGCTGGTGTATCCCGAGGAAGGCGACACTGACGGCGCGCGCACCCTCAGCAACCATGAATTCTTCACGCGGCTGACGCGGCGGCTGATCGGCGCGCTCAACGAATGGACAGAAGACGGTTTTGTGTTCCGCGTCGACACCAGGCTGCGGCCGTACGGCGACAGCGGCCCGCTGGTCGTCAGCTTCGACATGCTCGAAAACTACCTGATCACGCAAGGCCGGGCCTGGGAGCGCTATGCCTGGATCAAGGGCCGCGTGCTGACCGGCGACCAGCAGGATGCATTGCTGGCGCTGGTACGCCCGTTCGTGTTCCGCCGGCACCTTGATTACGGCGCCTTCGCCGCGATGCGCAGCCTGCACAGCCAGGTGCGGCATGAAGTCAATCGCCGTGACCGGCTCGATGACATCAAGCTCGGCCCTGGCGGCATCCGTGAAATCGAGTTCATCGCCCAGGTCTTCCAGCTGATCCGCGGCGGGCACGAGCACTCGCTGCAGCAGCAATCAACGCTGCCCGTGCTGCAGGCGCTGGGCGAGCGCCAGTTCATTGCCCCCGCGGCGGCTGCCGAATTGCGCACGGCCTATATTTTCCTGCGCAACCTGGAACACCGGCTGCAATACCGCGACGACCAGCAGACCCAGGCGCTGCCGGTAGATCCTGAGGCGCGCGCGCTGCTTGCGGAATGCATGGGATTCGCGGACGAGGCCGGGTTCCTTGACGCCCTCGCCCGGCATCGCGCGGCAGTATCGCTGCATTTTGAGGCCATTTTTGGCGAAACCGACAACACCGGACATCCGCTCTCCGTGCTGTGGCAGGAGCAACCCGAAGAAAATGACGGAAAAACCGACGCCGACAGCGCCGCACTGGAGCAACTGGCCCGGCTCGGTTTTGCGCAGGCGCCGGAACTGTATCGGCGGCTGGCGTTGTTCCGCAACGGCAGCCGTTACCGGCAAATGCCGGCAGCCAGCCAGCACCGGCTCGACCGTCTGGTGCCGGTGGCCATCGCCAGCGCAGCCTCCCGCGGCAATCCTGATGCCACTGCTGAGCGCCTGCTCGCGCTGTTCGAGAGCATCAGCCGGCGGGAAGCCTACCTTGCGCTGCTGCACGAGTATCCGCATGCACTGGAACGCGTCGCCGACCTGATGAGTGCCAGCCCGTGGGTCGCGCAATACATCACGCAACATCCGATATTGCTTGATGAGTTGCTTGACTCCCGTACGTTGCTGGCGGCTCCTGACTGGGCCGCACTGCGCACCACGCTGCGCACCGGTCTTGACTCGGCCGAGGGAGACATTGAACGGCAAATGGACCTGCTGCGGCACTTCAAGAACACGCAGACGCTGCACTGCATCGCCCAGGATCTCTCCGGCACACTGCCGCTGGAAACCCTGAGTGACCAGTTGTCCGACCTGGCCTGCGTGATCCTCGAGGAGGTGTTGCGTCTCTGCTGGCAGGGACTGCGCCAGCGGCACTGCGCCGTGCCGCGTTTCACCATCGTCGGTTACGGCAAACTTGGCGGCAAGGAGCTGGGTTACGCCTCGGACCTCGACATCGTGTTTGTTTATGACGACGCCGCGCCCGAAGCTGCCGAAAACTATGCACGACTCGCCCAGCGCATCAACCACTGGCTGACCAGCATTACCGCCGCCGGCGTGCTCTATGAAACTGATCTCCGGCTGCGCCCGGACGGTATCAGCGGGCTGCTGGTGACACCGCTGGAAAGCATGCGTCAGTATCAGTTGCAGCAAGCGTGGTCGTGGGAACACCAGGCGCTGACACGGGCACGCAGCGTGGCCGGCGACGCTGCAATCAGCGGCGCTTTCGAGGAACTGCGAATCACCGTGCTGCGAAAACCTCGCGCGTTGCCCGAACTGCTGGAGGAAATCATCGGTATGCGCCGGAAAATGCTGGCCGCGCACCCCAACTCCAGCGAGCTGTTTGACATCAAGCACGATCCGGGCGGCATCATTGACGTTGAGTTCATGGTGCAATACCTGGTACTGGGCCATGCGCAGAACCATCCCGCACTGACCGCCAATGCCGGCAACCTCGCGCTGCTCCAAATCGCAGCCGGCTTGGGATTAATCACCGACGCCGACGCGACAGCGGTGCGCGGCGCTTACCG
This sequence comes from Betaproteobacteria bacterium, assembly GCA_043752435.1. GTDB lineage: Bacteria > Pseudomonadota > Gammaproteobacteria > Burkholderiales > SG8-41. Next base: position 9,912 of record JAYUYQ010000084.1, on the reverse strand, counting down.
CCAGTTTCGCGAATTGCAACATCAATTGCGACTCGCCGGCGAACGCTATGCGCGTGTGGAGCCGCAGAAAGTGGCGATTTCGGTGGGTGCAGTCAACGCGTTGAGGAAAACACTGTTTGGCGAAGCCGCGTTCGCCCCGGACCCTGCGGCTAAACCGTGACGTCGCGCAGGTGGGGCGCCAGGTTGATCAGGCGATAAACCTCGATATTGCCCTTGCCCTTGCCGACAATGCTTATCGGGCCTTCGAACTCGAACTGGGTTTTTGAACGTTTGTAGGTCATCGCGTCTACCAGTATCACGCCGGAACCCGCCTCGCCGGTGACCCGGCTCGCGGTGTTGACGGTGTCGCCCCACAGGTCGTAGATGAACTTGCGGGTACCGATCACCCCGGCAACCACCGGTCCGGAGCAGATGCCGACATGGATACCAAGCGTCATGCTTTTTCTCTCGGACAGTCCCTCCATGTACAGGCGCATTTCCAGCGCCAGCCGCAGCATTGCTGCCGTGTAATCGCGGGCATCGACGGCAAAATCAATACCGTCATGCTCGATCAGGCCGCCGGCCACCATGTAGGCATCGCCGATGGTCTTGATTTTCTCCAGCCGGTGAAACTCCGCCATCGCATCGAATCGCGAAAATATCTCGTTCAGCAGCTCAACCATCGCTTTGGGCGCCACTTCCTCTGCAAGACGGGTGAAGTCAATAATGTCGGCAAACATCACGGTCACGTCGGCAAAACCGTCAGCGATGATGCCCTTCTGGTCCTTCAGCCGCCGCGCGATCGGCGCCGGCAGAATGTTGAGCAGCAAGGACTCCGATTTTGCCTGCTCAGTGCGCAGCAGTTGATTCTGCTCGCTGACTGCCGCAGCCAGTTTGTCGCGCTCGCTCACGAAAAAGCTGATCAGCAGGTACATGATCGTCGACATCGCCGCGAAATTCAGCGTGAAAAACACCGCGATGCTCTGCATGGTGACGCCGGACTCGACACCGAAGGTCAGCCAGTAGTCGAAAAACCCCGAAATCGCCGTTAATATGATGTATGCGGCAAACCACGGCAGCGACGGCCGGGCGCCCTGGAAAATCATCACCCCCACCGGCGCCAGCAATGCCCACAGCGCGACGCCGGAGGAACTGACGTAGCTGCCGATGCTCCACTGCATGATGAACGGCATGAACAGGAACAGACTGACCTGCAGCGTGCGGAACACCGCAAAATTCAGCGTGTAGATGTAATACGCGAGGGATACCGCGGAGACGGCGAGGTAGCTCAACGGCACGGTCGAGGAAAACTTGATGCCCATGGCCCAGTACAAGGCCAGCCACAACACCGAGCCGAAACCCATCAGGCCGCAAGCAAAAATCAACAGCGTCTTGTTGAGCTTTTCCTGCTCGCTGTCCTGCTCGGTGATGATGCGGTCACTCAAACCATTGAGCCACGCGCGCAGGTTTCCCAGCATTCAGTCTCCCTATCGGAACCGCCGGATGCCGGCTGGAACCGCCCCCTTTTATCAAGGCGCTATTGTATCCGGTAACCGGATTTACTTGGTCATGCTTGTGGGCGACGGGCAAATTTTCCGCCCCGGCATCCAAATCGGCTAAAATTCTGTCGCAGTGCGGGGTAACCGCCCGGCGCAGCCGCAACACCGGGCCGTCTGGCGTTTCCGGCCTGCATGAGCGCACCCCCAAACAATCCCCAACCAACCATTCAGCACTTTTAAAAAACAATCTGGAGAACTTCAGCATGTCCATGGCTGATCGCGACGGGCAAATCTGGCATGACGGAAAACTCGTGCCTTGGCGCGAGGCAACAACGCACGTCCTGACCCATTCCCTGCATTACGGGCTCGCCGTGTTCGAAGGCGTGCGGGCCTACAACACCGACATCGGCACTGCCATTTTCCGGCTGCAGGAACACACCGAGCGGCTGTTCAATTCAGCGCACATCTACATGATGAAAATCCCGTATTCCCGGGAAGTACTGATGGAAGCGCAGAAGGAAGTCGTGCGCGCCAACAAGCTCGAATCCTGTTACATCCGGCCCATCGCCTTCTACGGTTCGGAAAAAATGGGCGTGTCGCCCAAAGGCGCCAGCGTGCATGTCGCCATCGCCGCCTGGCCGTGGGGCGCCTACCTCGGCGCCGAGGCGCTGGAGAAAGGCATCCGCGTAAAAACATCGTCCCACGCCCGCCACCATGTCAACGTGTCGATGTGCCGCGCCAAGTACTCCGGCACTTACGCCAATTCGATTCTTGCCAACCTTGAGGCCACCGAACACGGCTACGACGAGGGACTGCTGCTGGATGTCGACGGTTTTGTCGCCGAAGGTTCGGGCGAAAACCTGTTCATGGTCAAAAACGGCAAGCTGTATGAACCGGAACTGACCAGTTCACTGATCGGAATCACCCGCGACGCCATCATCACACTGGCTCAGGAAATGGGTTACGAAGTCGCCGCACGACGCATCACCCGCGACGATCTCTACATCGCCGACGAGGCTTTTTTCACCGGCACCGCTGCCGAGGTCACGCCCATACGCGAACTTGACGGCCGGATGATCGGCGACGGCAAACGCGGCCCGATCACGGCCCGTCTGCAGAAAAAATTCTTCGAGTGCGTCAATGGCAAGGCCCCCGAGCACCACGGCTGGTTATCACCCGTAGCCGCCTGAGGTCAACATGAGTTCACCCACTGATAACCTCATTGCAAACAAATCACGATTGATCGAAGTCACCGCAGCCGACCTGCCGCTGCATTGCCCGACGCCGGCGATGCCGCTGTGGAACGCGCACCCGCGGGTGTTCCTGCCGATTGAAAATACCGGCGAGGCGCTGTGCCCATACTGCGGCACCCGCTACACGCTGCAAGGCGGCGCGGGCGCCGGCCACCACTGATGCACGGCGCGCGGCTCCCTCTCCGCGCTCAGTGCCGACAATGACCCGCTGCCGATGAGCACTCAGCAGCACATCCTCATTGTTGGTCCGTCTTGGGTCGGCGACACTGTGATCTCGCAGTCGCTGCTGAAACTGCTGGTGCAGCAAAACCCTACCGCCAAGATTGACTACCTCGCGCCGCCGTGGACCCTTCCGCTGCTGACGCGCATGCCAGAGGTGCGGCATGGCATCAGCAATCCCTTCGGCCATGGTGCGCTCAGCTTCGGCGCCCGCCACGCCATGGGTAAAACGCTACGCCACCAACACTATGACCATGCAGTGGTGCTGCCGAATTCGTGGAAATCGGCGTTGATCCCGTGGTCAGCCGGCATTGCGCGGCGCACCGGCTTTCGCGGCGAAGCGCGCTGGGGCCTGCTCAACGATCTGCGACAACTTGATGCCATCGCGCTGCCGCAGATGGTGCAGCGCTTTGCCGTGCTGGCGCAGCCCGCGGGCTCAACGCTGCCTGTTCCGCTGCCCTTGCCGGCGCTGCAATCCACCACAGCGCAACAACAAGCGCTGCTGGCGCGACTCGGGTTGTCGACTGATAAACCAGTGGTTGCATTCTGTCCGGGTGCCGAATACGGACCGGCCAAGCGCTGGCCGGAAGCACATTTCGCCGCACTCGCGCGTTTGCTTGCCGCGCGCGGCTGCGCCGTCTGGCTGGTCGGATCACCCAAAGATCATGCGATCGCTGAAACCATTGCCGCAGCAAGCACCGGCGCCTGCATCAACCTCTGCGGGAAAACCGACATCGCCGAAGCCGCCGACCTGCTCGCCGCATCGCGGCTGGTGGTCACCAACGACTCGGGCTTGATGCACATTGCAGCCGCAGTCGGCCGCCCTGTGATCGCGCTCTACGGTTCCAGTTCGCCGCAGTTCACACCGCCACTGAGCGTTGACGCGCGCATTCTCACGCTGGACATCGAATGCAGTCCCTGCTTCCAGCGCGAATGTCCCCTGGGCCATTTCAAATGCCTCAACGACCTGTCACCGGAACGCGTTTTCGCCGCCATCGATTTTGCTAGAATCGGCGCCTGATCCGCGCTGGCTGTAAAGCAGGCTGTAAAGCGCAGACCCCGGGAGCTGCCGTGAAAAAAACACTGTTCGCGACGCCGCAGGACGCCGAAGCGGCGTTTTATGATGCCTTCGTCAAACGTGACCTCGAAGCGATGATGGAGGTCTGGTCCGATGACGATGACAGTTATTGCGTGCATCCCGGCGCCGCACGCATCACCGGCATCGACCGCATCCGTGAATCGTGGCGGCTGATTTTCGCCAGCGGGCAGGAACTGCGTTTCAACCTGCGCGATCAGCTACTGATCCACACCATGATGCTTGCCGTGCACAGTGTGTATGAACATGTGTTTATCGCCGGCCAGTCACGCGCACGACAGCCGATGATCGCCACCAACGTTTATCAGCGCACCGAACACGGCTGGCGCATGGTGGCGCACCATGCCGCGGCAGCACCGGCATCACTCAGAGCGGAGCCGGACACCGAATCCGCGACCAAAACGCTGCACTGATTCCACAGCCATAATCATGTTCGCATAGCGGATTCCAAGACGCCTTGGCGGGGTGCATCGGCTATACTAAAGTAGTCCGTTTAGTGGACGCCAAGTTCCGTTTTGTGGATGCTATGTTGCCTTCAACAAAATCCGCGGCGGTGCACTTCCGCAACTCCGCAGTTCATCATTAAAAAAATCATGGCCGACCAAAACCCTGTGACCGAACTTGCGCTGCCACCGCGCAGCCCCAAGCCGCGCCGCCGCGGCATCACCTCGATGATCGACTTCGGCCCCGACTGCTTCGGCTGGTCCGGTGGCGAACGCGGCATCAGCGACCTGCTCGATGTCGCTGCCAACTACATCGACTACGCCAAGATCTACGCAATGAACGCGCTGCTGATCCCCGGCGACGTGGTCAAACGTACAACGAAACTCTATCTTAATGCGGGTGTGATGCCCTTTGCCGGCGGCATCCTGTTCGAATACGCCTGGCACCGCAACGAAATCGACGGACTGATCGCGCTGCTGAAACGCCTCGCCATCCCGGGCCTGGAGATTTCAGAGAACTACATAACGCTGTCGGAAGAAGAACGCACCCGCATGATCGATCGCTTCCAGAAAGCCGGGATCAAAATTGTCTATGAATTCGGTCGCAAGAATCCCGAAGATCCGCTGAGCCTGGATTACCTTGAGGGCATCGTGCGCTCAGTTGCGGCGCAGGGCATCCACCACGTCACTGTCGAACAGTGCGAAATGGATCTGCTCGCCAAGGAATCACCCGAGAGCATAAAAGCGTTGTCGGCGCAGAACTGGTTTGATCATGTTGTCATCGAAGCAGACCCTTATCGCTTCCCGCAGCAGCATGTGCAGATGCTGCGCGACTTCGGTCGCGACGTGAATCTCGCCAACATCGCGCCGGGTCAGGTGCTACGGCTGGAAGGTTTCCGTCAGGGTGTAGGCCGGGCAGTCAACTATTCGCTGTTGTCCGGCGACGATTCCCGCCCTGCGGGCATCGCCCCTTGATTATATAAGTATTTGTTTTTATTGATATTTTTTTAGAGAGTTTTGATGATGAGTAAAGACCTGTTTGGCAATCCTGATGTGGTGGTGGTTGGCGCTGGAAATGCCGCGGCCTGCGCAGCGCTGGCCGCGCGCGAAAGCGGCGGCAAAGTGATCATGCTGGAAGCCGCACCCATCGAAGAATGCGGCGGCAACAGCCGTTACACCGCGGGTGCGATGCGCGTACAGTTCAACGGCGCCGATGATCTCAAACAGATTGTTCCCGACCTGACGGATGAAGAAATCAAAAATACCGACTTCGGCACCTACACCGCCGACCAGTTTTATGACGACATGGGCCGCGTCACCCAGTACCGCACCGATCCCGACCTCTGCGAAATCCTGGTCTCGCGCAGCCTCGAGACGCTGACGTGGATGCGCAAAAAAGGTGTGAAGTTCCAGGCGAGCTTTGGCCGCCAGGCGATGAAAGTCGATGGCAAGTTCAAATTCTTCGGCGGCCTCGCTGCAGAAACCTGGGGTGGCGGTCCCGGTCTGGTCGACAACGAACATAAAGCCTGTGCGCGGGAAGGCATCAAGATATTTTACGAAACCCCCGCTACCGGATTGATCACCGATGACCGCGGCAAGATCATCGGTATCAAGGCGCGGCATCAGGGCATACATGTCGACATCCCGTGCAAGGCGGTAGTGCTCGCCTGCGGCGGCTTCGAATCCAACGCCGAAATGCGCACCCGTTACCTCGGCGCCGGGTGGGATCTGGCCAAGGTGCGCGGCACCCGATTCAACACCGGTGCCGGCATTCGCATGGCGCTCGAAGCGGGTGCGCTGCCCTACGGCCACTGGTCGGGCTGCCATGCCGTGGGCTGGGACATGAACGCACCGGCGTTCGGCGACCTCGCTGTCGGCGACAATTTCCAGAAGCACAGCTATCCGATCGGCATCATGATCAACGCCAACGGCGAACGCTTCGTTGATGAAGGCGCGGACATCCGCAACTATACCTACGCCAAATACGGCGCCGTGGTGCTGAATCAGCCGGGCATGTTCGCGTGGCAGGTCTTCGACGCGCAATCGATCCCGCTGCTGCGCGACGAGTACCGCATCAAGCAGGTCACCAAGGTGCGCGCCGACACATTGGAAGAGCTGGTGAAAAAATTGGATGGCGTGAATGCCGACACCTGCCTGCGCGAGATCAAGGCTTACAACAAGGCAGTGCGCAGCGAGGTGCCGTTCAACCTGACGGTCAAAGATGGCCGCCGCACAGAAGGCCTGAAAATCAACAAATCAAACTGGGCGCTGACCATTGACCAGGCGCCGTTTGAAGCTTACGCCGTGACTTGCGGTGTCACGTTCACGTTTGGCGGCGTCAAGATCAACAACGAAGGCAATGTCGAGGACACCGCCGGCAAGCCGATCGCAGGCCTGTACGCGGCGGGTGAAATGGTTGGCGGGCTTTTTTACCACAACTACCCGGGCGGTACCGGACTGACCTCGGGCGCCGTCTTCGGCAAACTCGCCGGCGGCAGCGCCGGCACTTATGTACGAAAATGAGGCAAAGACCTGATAACGAATCAGCATTGAACGCGCATGTTCCAGACTGTGAGACACCCCCCTTACACCCGGGAGGCTCGGGCGTAGAATCCAGCGTACGATCCCCAGAAGGAGTCCGTCATGAATGCACCCGCAATCAAGGTCAACAAACCGGTCCGCGAACAGGTCAGCAAGGAAGAATGGGAAGCCCGCGTCAATCTTGCCGCCTGCTATCGCCTGATGGCGGAGTTCGGCATGGTGGAAATGGTCGCCAACCACATTTCCGTGCGCGTGCCGGGCAGCCACAATGAATTTCTGATCAACCCGTACGGCATGCTCTACGAGGAAATGACTGCATCGTCGATGCTGAAAATCGACCTCGAAGGCAATGTGCTGTTCAATGCCACCGAATACGGCGTGAACGAGGCCGGCTTCGTTATCCACAGCGCGGTACATGCCGCGCGTCACGACGTGGATTGCATCATTCACACCCATACTCTCGCCGGCATGGCGGTGTCCGCGATGAAATGCGGCATCATGCCGATCGCGCAATCCTCGATGCGTTTTCTCGACATTGCCTACCACGATTACGAAGGCGTTGCACTGCGCCTCGAAGAACGCGAGCGCCTGGTTCAGAACCTGGGCAATCGCGAAGCGATGGTACTGCGCAACCACGGCCTGCTGACCACCGGTAACACCATCGCCGAGTGTTTCAACAACATGTACCGGCTGGAGCGCGCTTGCCAGTTGCAGGTGATGGCACTGTCGTGCAACACCGAACTGCAGATGCCGCCGCAGGAAGTCACCCAGTACACCAACAACCTGATGCTGCCCGGCGTTCGTCGCCGTTTCGGACTGCTTGAGTGGCCCGCCATGCTGCGCAAGCTTGACCGGACTGACCCCTCGTACCGTGACTGAACTGCGGGGATTAAACTGCACCGGCAACAAAAAAGGCCCCGCGGGGTCTTTTTTTATGTGCAGCGTTACTTCAGTAACCGGATTACAAACGGGTATTTATAGTGTTCGCCCCTGGATACCGCCAGGGCGGCAAGTATGCAGAACACCAGATTGCCAATAAGGATCAGCGGCATTAGCAGCATCCCGATCAGCACAAACATCAGAATCCAGCTGCCGACAAAGGCGATCATCACCGTAATTTGGAAATTAAGCGCCTCCTTGCCCTGCTCATCGACAAACGCCGACTGGTCTTTTTTGATCAGCCATATGATCAACGCACCGACGAAGCCGGACACGATACCCAGCAGATGGGCCAGCATCGCCAGGTTGCGGTCGTCGTTGCTCGGGGTCTGAGCTACGGGATCATTCATGAATTTATCTCCCTGTTGTGGTTATTAATGCGCCGGTTAATGTGCCGGCTGAGGCGGCAGCTGCAGTCGATGCCTGCGCTCGATTGTGGCACGGGCGTTCACCCGACGTAAACCATTCGCATTAACCGTTTATTATCGGGTTTTCCCAAAAAACATAACCGCCTCGTGAGATGCCTGTTTTTTCATTATTTACGCAACTCTTTATTGTCACCCATGGCAACATTGCATTCCGCATACCGGCCACCAGTCTGGCTGCCCGGTGGTCACCTGCAGACGCTGTATCCAGCGCTGCTGGCACGCCGCTCCGCCGTCGACTATCGCCGCCAGCGCTGGGATACGCCGGATGGCGATTTCATTGATTTGGACTGGACTGAAAACCAGGATTCAGGATTGAGGATTGAGGATGGTGCGCAGCCGCTGCTGGTGTTGTTTCATGGACTCGAGGGCAGTTCGCGCAGCCATTACGCGCGCGCACTGATGCACGCGGCCGTTGCACGCGGCTGGCGCGGCGTGGTGGTGCACTTCCGCGGCTGCAGCGGCGAGTTGAACCGCCTGCCACGCGCCTACCATTCCGGTGACAGCGCCGAAATAGACTGGATCCTGCGCCGCATGCAGCAACTGCAAGGCGGCGCGCCGCTGTATGCGGCGGGAGTCTCGCTCGGCGGCAATGCCTTGTTGAAATGGCTGGGCGAACAGGGCGCCGCAGCAGCCGCGATCCTGCGCAGTGCCGCGGCCATGTCAGCGCCGGTGGATCTGCACGCAGCCGGCACTGCGCTGGAGCAGGGCTTTAACAGGATTTATACCAAAAACTTCCTGATGACCTTGATCAAAAAATCGCTGGCGCAACTGCGGGTGCACCCACGCCTGTTTGACGGCAAGCGGGTGCGCGCGGCGCGCTCTTTGCGCGAATTCGATGACCTGGTGACCGCCCCGCTGCATGGATTCAGTGACGTCGACGATTACTGGACGCGCGCCAGCAGCAAGCCTTACCTCACACAGATCACCGTACCGACATTGATGCTGAATGCGTGTAATGATCCTTTCCTGCCCGCTGCCGCGCTGCCCGGCGCGCACGCAGTGTCAGCCGCGGTAACCACAGCATTTCCGGAAGAAGGTGGCCACGCCGGGTTCATGACCGGCACGTTTCCCGGCACCCTTGGTTGGCCGGCACAGGCGATACTAGGTTTCATGGCATCTGCCAGGCAACAGTAACTAATTGTTTTATTAAACCTTTTATGACGAATACGACAATACCCCCTGCAGAAATTTTCAAAGCCTATGACATCCGCGGCATCGTCGATAAAACGTTGACCGTAACCGGCACCGAGGCCATCGGACGCGCCATCGGAGCCGAAGCACTGGCCCGTGGCCGTCACAGCGTAGTCATCGGTCGCGATGGCCGCCTCTCGGGCCCGGCACTTGCGGCGGCACTGGCGCGTGGGCTGCAGGCGAGCGGCGTCGATGTCATCGACGTCGGCCAGGTCGCCACGCCGATGCTGTATTTCGCCGCTCACGAACTCGACACCCTGTCGGGCGTGATGGTCACCGGCTCGCACAATCCGCCGGAATACAACGGCCTGAAAATGATGCTTG
>JAYUYQ010000083.1:0-2666 GCA_043752435.1 Betaproteobacteria bacterium | reverse complement strand
GCGGATACGCTCGCTGCCGTCGTTACCGGCTGGAACGGCAGCTTGGTCAGCGGCGTCAGATCAGTAAATCGCCACTCTTCGTCACGTGTGGTCGGCACGGACAGCGCATTGGCACGCTCCAGTGCCGCAGCACGGCGTGCGTCCAGCCAGGCCGCCGGGCTTTTCGGCACGGCAGCGCTGCCGGCCAGCAACGAAGCCACGTAGGGATGAGAAGCGGGATGTGATGCAGTAACAGTCACGTTGCCGCCTCTTTCGGCTCCAGCAGCCAGTCGTAACCGCGCTCTTCAAGTTCCAGCGCCAGCGACTTGTCACCGGACTTGATGATGCGGCCGGCCGACATCACGTGTACATAATCCGGCGTGATGTAATTGAGCAGGCGCTGGTAATGCGTTACCAGCACGCAGGCATTGTCGGGGGTCAGCAGTTGATTGACGCCACCGGCAACGACACGCAAGGCGTCGATGTCCAGTCCGGAGTCGGTTTCATCGAGCAAGGCCAGCACCGGCTCGAGCAGCGCCATTTGCAGAATTTCGTTGCGCTTTTTCTCGCCGCCGGAAAACCCGTCGTTGATGCTGCGGCTCAGAAATTCCGGGCTCATTTCCAGCAGTTTCATTTTTTCGCGCACCAGATCGTCGAATTCCAACGGATCGAGTTCATCCTTGCCGCGACCACCCTGCACCGTGTTGTAGGCCAGACGCAGGAAGGCGCTGTTGGTGACGCCGGGAATTTCCACCGGGTACTGGAAGCCGAGGAATATGCCGGCGCGGGCGCGCTCATCCGAGGCCAGTGCAAACAGATCCTTTCCCTGGAACAGCACTTCGCCGCCCTTGACGGTATAGGCCGGATGACCGGCGAGCACCTTGGCAAAGGTGCTTTTGCCGGAACCGTTGGGGCCCATGATGGCGTGCACTTCACCGGCGCGCACCGTCAGGTTGATGCCTTTGAGGATTTCGACCCCCGCCACAGCGGCGGTGAGGTCACGTACTTCGAGCAGGGTTTTGGCTTTGGGCTGAATCATCCGACACTACCTTCAAGTTTCAAACCGAGGAGTTTGGTCGCCTCGACGGCGAACTCCATCGGCAGTTGCTGGAAAACATCCTTGCAGAAGCCGTTGATGATCATCGACACCGCCTCTTCAGTGGGGATGCCGCGGCTCTGAAAATAAAACAGCTGATCTTCGCCGATCTTCGACGTGGTCGCTTCGTGTTCAACTTTCGCCGTCGGGTTCTGCACCTGGATATAGGGGAAGGTATTGGCGCCGCATTGCGTGCCGATCAGCATCGAATCGCATTGAGAGAAATTGCGTGCACCCTCAGCCCGCGGCCCGATTTTGACCAGCCCGCGATAACTGTTGTTGGAATGCCCGGCCGAGATACCCTTGCTGATGATCGTGCTTTTGGTATTTTTGCCGATGTGAATCATCTTGGTGCCGGTATCGGCCTGCTGCCTGTGGTTGGTCAGCGCCACCGAATAGAACTCGCCGATGGAATTGTCGCCGAGCAGCACACAGGACGGATATTTCCAGGTGATCGCCGAACCGGTTTCGACCTGGGTCCAGGAAATCTTCGAATTGCGCCCCTTGCACAGACCGCGCTTGGTAACAAAGTTGTAAATGCCGCCGACGCCGTTTTCATCACCGGCATACCAGTTCTGCACCGTCGAATATTTGATATCGGCATCGTCCAGCGCCACCAGCTCAACCACCGCCGCGTGCAACTGGTTGGTATCGAACTTCGGCGCGGTGCAGCCTTCGAGGTAGGACACCTGCGCGCCTTCCTCGGCAATGATCAGCGTGCGCTCGAACTGCCCCGAGTCCTGGGTGTTGATGCGGAAATAGGTCGACAGCTCCATCGGGCATTTGACGCCCTTCGGAATGAAGCAGAACGAGCCGTCGGTGAACACCGCGGAATTCAGAGCCGCGTAGTAGTTGTCGCCCACCGGCACCACCGAACCCATGTATTTGCGCACCAGCTCCGGGTGCTCACGCACGGCATCGGAAATCGAACCGAAAATGATGCCGACTTCAGCTAGTTTTTCCTTGTAGGTGGTGGTTACCGAAACCGAGTCAAAAATGACATCGACCGCCACACCCGCCAGCGCGGCGCGTTCGTGCATAGGCACACCGAGCTTCTCGAACGTCCGCAGCAGTTCCGGATCGACCTCGTCCATGCTTTTCTTCAGCTTGGGCTTGGGCGCAGCGTAATAACTGATCGCCTGAAAATCAATCTTCGGGTAATGCACGTTCGGCCACTGCGGCTCGGTCATCGTCAGCCAGTGACGGTAGGCGTGCAAACGGAATTCCAGCAGCCATTCCGGCTCGTTCTTTTTCGCCGAAATCATGCGGATGGTGTCTTCGCTCAGGCCCTTGGGCGCCGACTCGGACTCAATGTCCGTGACGAAGCCGTGTTTGTAGGGCTGGCTGACGAGGTTGTCTAGAACTGTACTCATTTCACTTCCTGTAAAACGGTAATTGGTGACTGATAACTGGTGATTGGTAACAGCTGGCTGCTAACGCCGACCTGCCAATTACCATTTACCAATTACCAGTCACCGAATCTCTTTCACGCTGAAACTCTCGCCGCAGCCGCAAGTGGCATCGACGTTGGGGTTGCTGAACTTGAACACCTGCTTCAGCCCATCCTTGACGAAATCCAGCGTCGAGCCGT
>JAYUYQ010000082.1:0-2666 GCA_043752435.1 Betaproteobacteria bacterium | reverse complement strand
TTACGCTGGAGGCTGAACTGCAGAAAAACAGCGGGGAGTAAGCCTGGTGCGATCAATCAGGGATTGAGGCCGTACTCCGATGGCCCGGCGATCTTACTCGGCTTTGATTCCGGCTTCCTTTACCACTTTGCCCCAGCGCTGGAGATCGGACTCGATCAGTGCGCGAAACTCCGCGGAGCTTGTGCTTGCGGGTTCGATCAGCATTGTTTTGTAGCGCTCCTGGGTCGCAGGGTGATTCACTGCAGCCGTGATTTCCTTGCCGAGTCGGGCGAGCACCGGTTTCGGCAGTCCTGCCGGTGCCAGCACGCCGAACCAGTGGAACAGTGTCAGGCTGGGGATGCCGGACTCCTGAAATGTCGGTACGTCGGGTTGTGCAGGATTGCGTTGTGCGGAGGACACGCCGACTGGACGCAATCGGCCTGTTTGCACAAAAGGCAACGCCGCCGGCATGGATGTGAATGACGCCTGGATTTCTCCGGCAACCACCGCAGTGATCGATGGTCCGGCCCCTTTGAACGGTACGTGTGTCAACTGGATGCCGGCGCCGCGCTGCAGGAGTTCCGCTACCAGGTGTGTTCCAGAGCCGTTGCCGGCGGAGCCGATGGCGAATTTACCCGGTTGTTTTTTCGCCAGGGCGACAAACTCGCTGACGGTTTTTGCCGGCACTGACGGATTCAGAAACAGCCAGGTGGGCGCCCGCGCGACGAGAGTGATTGGCGTGAAATCGTTGATCGGGTCGTAAGGCACTTTGCTGTAAACCGCCGGATTGATGGTGTGGGGCATGTCCGACAGGATGATGGTGTAGCCGTCAGCCGGCGCCTTGGCGGTCAGCGCGGTGCCGATCATGCTGCCGGCGCCGGCGCGATTGTCGACGACGACGATCTGCCCCATCAACTCGGTCAGTCGCTGGCCTAAAAGGCGCGCCAGAATGTCGGAACTACCCCCTGGCGCGTATGGGACGATCATGCGGATCGGCTTGTCCGGGTAACTTTGGGCGATGGCGGATGCTGCAACAAATACCAACAGTAGGGGGGCAATCCAGATTGTTGTACGCATCAGGCTACTCCTGTCAGAAATTGCTTTCCGGGGTGTGGCTTGTCCTGAAATACAGGTTTAGTCCCGGAAATTCTTGAACTGCAGCGGAAATTCGTTGATCGATTTTCGGATCAGGGCGATGGCGTCCTGCAGCAGGTCTTTTTTCGCGCCGGAGACGCGCACCACATCGCCCTGGATGCTGCCCTGGACTTTCATCTTGCTGTCCTTAAGCAGTTTGACGATTTTTTTCGCCAGTTCCTGCTCGATGCCTTCGCGCACCTTAACCGGCTGTTTCATCTTGTTACCGCTGATCGGTTCACCATCTTCGAGCTTCAGGCAGCGGGTATCAACACCGCGTTTGGCGAGTTTGGCGGTCAGCACGTCGCGGACCTGGCTCAGTTTGAAGTCGTCGTCGGCGTAGACGGTCAGTGTTTTTTCTTTATCGTTGATTTCGACGCGCGAGTCGGAACCCTTGAAATCAAAACGTGTGGAGACTTCTTTGTTGGTCTGGTCGACGGCGTTGCGCACTTCGACCTGATTGACCTCGGAAACGATATCGAATGAGGGCATGGTTTGCTCCCTTTCTTTTGGGTCAGGCCGGGATTATACGCCCCGTGCCCCTCGGGGCTTGGCGACTATACGCCCCGCGCTTCTTGGCGGCCGCCTCCTACGACCAGCAAGTTTTCAGCGCGCGCGTTTACGAGCGGCTTGCAGTGCGATGCTGTGCGCTTCGATCGGCAGGCCGGTGGCGTCGTCAAACTCTGCAGCGGCTTCCACCGCGCGACGTGCCAGCGTTTCGGCATCTAGGCCGCGCTGGCCGTGCAGCGCATGCAGCGCGCCCATCGCGTAACTGCTGCCGCTGCCAAAGGCGTAGTAGCGGGTGAATTCCTGCACCGTGCGGTGCGCGACCACGCCGAAGATGCCATGCTTGTTGGCGATGAGTGCATCGAAGCGAGTCGATTCCAGCGCCTCGTCGTCATGCCCGCCGGGCAGCAGGTGGTAGTCGCTTTTCAGCACGGTGTGCAGCGCCTGCCAGGTGCGGAAGATCGCCATCGGTGTGTCGAAGCGCGGCTTAAGCTTGGGTCGGGAAAAATAATCTGCGAGTATGGTCTTGAAGGTGGCATTGCCGGTAAGGGCGAGCCAGGTGTCACCGACCTGCAGCAGCTTGCCGTGGTTGGCGATGTACTCCGCGGTTTCCTTGCCCGAGCCCCATTTGGTCATGGTGTCGGCGGCGATGGCGACGCCGCGATCCTTACGGACTACTACCAGGGTGGTCATTGGGATATTGAGAACTGCATGAATAGTGACAAAACATGCCTCTGGCGAGGCTGTCATGTTTTTGGAAAAAAATCGATTGCCGCGCTTTAACCAAAATGGCAGACGTAGTGCAGGGGCTCGGCGGGCTCGATGTCAAAACTGGATTTGCCGGGTACGTCAAAGCTTTCACCGGCAGAGACTTTTTTCCAGTCGGCCCCCGCGAGTTTGTAGCGGCCGTTGCCGGCGATGATTTCCATGCGTTCCGGAGCGTCGGTGTTGAAGGTCAGTTTGGCGGGCAGGATCACACCCACCGATTTGCGCACGCCGCCAGCGAGGAATACGGTATGGCTGACACACTTGCCATCGAAATAGAC
>JAYUYQ010000081.1:0-6961 GCA_043752435.1 Betaproteobacteria bacterium | reverse complement strand
TCCATGCCGCTCAATCTGCTGGGCTTGAACCGTAACCAGTTCGAGACGCTTTGCGCGGACATGGGGGAGAAGCCTTTCCGTGCCCGCCAGATGATGCGCTGGATGCATCAGGCGGGGGTCGGCGATTTTGGCTTGATGACCGACGTGTCGAAAAACTTCCGCGAACAGATCGCTGCGGTTGCCGGCATTACCGGTCCCGAGGTGCTGCGCGATACCACGGCTCCTGACGGCACACGCAAGTGGCTGTTCAATGTCGGCACCGGCAATGCCATTGAAGCGGTTTATATCCCGGAAGGCGATATCGACAATGAGCCGCCCGAGGAGGGCGTCCAGGCCCGACGTTACCGCGGCACGCTGTGTATTTCTTCGCAGGCGGGCTGTGCCCTCGAATGTTCTTTTTGCTCGACCGGTCGGCAGGGTTTCAACCGTAACTTGAGCGCTGCTGAAATCATCGGCCAGCTCTGGCATGCCAGTCGCAGCCTGTCCGCCACGCTCGGCGTGGAGCGCCCGATCACCAACGTGGTGATGATGGGCATGGGCGAGCCGCTGGCCAACTTTGATCCTGTGGTCACGGCCATGCAGCTGATGCTTGATGACCACGCGTATGGCATTTCGCGTCGCCGCCTGACCCTGTCGACCTCGGGGTTGGTGCCGGCCATAGACCGTTTGCGTGAAGCCTGTCCGGTGGCGTTGGCGGTGTCGCTGCATGCGCCGAACGATGCCTTGCGCGACCAGTTGGTGCCGATCAACCGCAAATATCCGATCCGCGAACTGCTGGCGGCCTGCCTGCGTTATATCGAAAAGGCGCCGCGCGATTTCGTCACCTTTGAATATGTGCTGCTGGCCGGGGTCAACGACAGCGTGGCGCTGGCGCGGGAGCTGGTCAAAACCGTGAAACTGGTGCCGTGCAAAATCAACCTGATACCGTTTAACCCGTTCCCGGATTCGGGCTACGAACGCTCTGGCGCGCCGGTGGTTGCCGCCTTTCGCGACGTGCTGCAGCAGGCCGGCCTGACAACGACGGTACGCAAGACGCGCGGCGATACCATTGATGCTGCCTGCGGCCAGCTGGCCGGCAAGGTACAGGACAAGACCCGGCGCGTACTGCGCCGCATGGAGCAAATTGGGCATGAAGAAGCGGCGGGCATGAAGGAGCGGCGGGCATGACTCACCTATTGATGGCAGTGCGCGGATTTGTCATGGCAGTGCTGCTGGCGGTATTGGCCGGGATTTCAGGCTGCGCGGGAACCGGGGACAGCGTAGCGGATTCCGGTATCCAGCCGATATCCGATACCAGCGGCAATGAAAGCCCTGCCCGCGCCCGCGCGCGCATCCATACCGAACTGGCCGCCGGATATTTTGATCTTGGCAACATGGGTGTCGCGCTGGAAGAGGTCAATGTTGCGCAACAGGCGGATTCCAGTTACCCGCCGATCTATAACGTGGCTGCGCTTATTTACGCGGCGCTAAAGGATGAACGGCGCGCCGAGGAAAACTTCAACCGGGCTTTGCGCCTCAGTCCCGGGGACGCGGATATCAACAACAATTACGGCAACTACTTGTGCCAGCGCAAGCGTGAAGTAGAAGGCATCAAGCACTTGCTGGTCGCTGTGCAGAATCCGCTGTATCAGACACCGGAGCGGTCGCTGGTTAATGCCGGCGTCTGCTCGCGCCGGAAAGGTGATGATGTCGCGGCGCTTGAGTTTTTCCAGCGGGCAGTGACCTTGCGTCCCAATCAGCCGCAGGCCCTTTATCAGCTGGCGGAACTCTCTTTCCAGTCGAATAATTTTGCTGCTGCCCAGGGTTACCTGCGCCGTTTGGCCCAGGTGGCTTCCGGAACAGCGGATGTGCTGTGGCTGGGGTTGCGTGTGGAGCGCAAACTCGGCAATGCGCTGGCGGAGGCCAGTTATGCCCAGCAGCTGCGCAAGAATTTTCCGGAATCCAAAGAGGCGGCTGCGCTGCAGGCCGGTCGTTTCTGATGAGTGAAGCAGACGCTGCAGCCGAAGCCGTAGTTGGTGCCGTCAGCCCGCGTCCCGGTCAAATGCTGGCGGAGGCCCGGGCGGCGCGCAATCTCACAGTGGCCGAGGTTGCACAGCAATTAAAACTGTCTGCGTCGCAGGTCGAAGCGCTGGAATCCGATGCGTACGACCGGCTTCCGGGGCCCGTGTTCGTCCGGGGTTTTGTGCGTAATTACGCGCGGCTGCTGGATCTGGATGCCGACGCGCTGGTCGGCAAGGTCGAACTGCCGCGCGTGCCGTCATCCGCCAGTGCGGCGATACCGCTGTCGCGCAACATACCGTTTCCCGAGCAGGGCCGTACCAACTGGCTGCCTTATGCCTTGGCGCTGGTCCTGGTGATCGGCGCCGTGGTGCTGTTTGAGATTTTTTTCTCTGCGCCGAATGACGTCGTGGTGTCCGCAGTGACGCCGAAGCCTGTTGCTGTACCGGATGTGGTGCAGCCGGCGTTGCCGGTACAGGAAGCGGTACCCGCAGCACCGCTGCCAGTGCCGCAAACCGAAGTGCTTGCGGTCGCTGCGGTGGCGGAACCTCTGGCCACGCCCGCAGCCAAACCTGTGCCTCCACCGGTGCCGCAGCAGTCGGCGGGCATGGCAGAGTTGCATTTTGTATTTAAAACCGCTTCGTGGATTGAGGTGCGGGATCGCAACCAGCGCATCCTGTTTTCCCAGCTGAATTCCGTGGGTACTGAGCATCGCATGCAGGGCCGGCCACCGTTAAGCCTGGTGATCGGCAACGCGCGGGGTGTGCGGCTGAGTTACAACGGACAGCCTTATGATCTGGCGTCGCATACGCGCGTTGAAGTGGCGCGTTTTACGCTTGAGTGATTGGAAACTGAGCGATGACTGAGCGATGACTGAATGATGATTGAATCATCAATAAAACAGTGCCTTCCAGTCCATGGTCCGGCCAAGCGGCGCAACAGCGTTGGCGTGATGGTCGGCAATATTGCCGTCGGCGGTGGTGCACCGATCGTCGTACAGTCCATGACCAATACCGATACGGCGGATGTTGCGGGGACTGTGGCGCAGGTGGCCGCGCTGGCGCGGGCTGGTTCGGAGCTGGTGCGGATCACCGTGAACAACGCCGAAGCCGCGGCTGCCGTTCCGGTGATTCGTGACGAGCTCGATCGGCGCGGCGTCAATGTACCGCTGGTCGGTGATTTTCATTTCAACGGCCACCGGCTGCTGACCCAGCATCCGGCCTGTGCCGAGGCATTGGCGAAACTGCGCATCAATCCCGGCAACGTCGGCAAGGGTTCGAAGCGCGATGAACAATTCGCAACCATGATTGAATTTGCCTGTCGGCTGCACAAGCCGGTGCGCATCGGCGTTAACTGGGGCAGCCTCGACCAGGAACTGCTGGCGCGGCTGATGGATGAAAACGGAAAACTTCCGCAACCGCGCGATGCCGCGGTGGTGATGCGCGAGGCGCTGGTGACCTCGGCGCTCGACAGCGCGCGGCAGGCCGAAAGGCTGGGACTCCCGCATGACCACATCCTGCTGTCGTGCAAAGTCAGCGGGGTGCAAGATCTGATCGCGGTCTACCGCGACCTCGCGACGCGTTGCGATTATCCGCTGCACCTCGGGCTGACTGAGGCCGGCATGGGATCCAAGGGCATCGTGGCATCGACGGCGGCAATGGCGGTGCTGTTGCAGGAGGGTATCGGTGACACCATCCGTGTATCGCTGACACCGGAGCCCGGCGGTGATCGCACGCGAGAGGTGATTGTTGCGCAGGAAATGCTGCAGACCATGGGCCTGCGTTCGTTTGCGCCGTTGGTGATTGCCTGTCCGGGCTGCGGGCGCACCACCAGTACGGTATTCCAGGAACTGGCCAATCGCATTCAAAGTTATTTGCGGGAACAGATGCCGCAATGGCGCGGGCGTTATCCCGGCGTGGAAGACATGCATGTCGCGGTGATGGGTTGCGTGGTCAACGGTCCCGGCGAGAGCAAACAGGCCAACATCGGCATCAGTCTGCCCGGATCGGGTGAGAATCCGGTGGCGCCGGTGTTTGTCGATGGCGTCAAAACGGTCACGCTGAAAGGCGACAATATCGCCGAAGAATTCCAGTGCATCGTTGACCAGTATGTGCGCGACCGTTACGCCGCCGCTCCGCAATCTGCCGTTGAACAACCGGCCGGCATTGCCCGTTAGGCGGACCGGTTCAGTCATGATTAAAACGGTACAGGGCGTGCGCGGCATGAACGATGTGCTTCCGGTGGATGCGCATCGCTGGGCTTTTTTTGAAGAAACGGTGCGGCGCTGGGTGCAGGCCTATGGTTATCAGGCCATCCGCATGCCGATCCTCGAGCGCACTGAACTGTTTGTGCGCTCCATCGGCGAGGTGACCGACATCGTGGAGAAGGAGATGTATACGTTCACTGACGAGTTGAATGGTGAGCAATTGACACTGCGTCCCGAAGGCACCGCCTCCTGTGTGCGCGCCGTGATCGAACATAATCTGTTGTATCCCGGGCCGCAGCGTCTGTGGTATTGGGGGCCGATGTTTCGCCATGAGCGTCCGCAGAAGGGGCGTTACCGGCAGTTTCACCAGATTGGGGTTGAAGCGCTGGGATTTGCCGGGCCGGACATCGATGCCGAACATATCGTTATGTGCGCACGGTTGTGGCGGGAACTTGGTCTCAAGGACATCCGGCTGGAACTGAACTCGCTGGGTTCGGCGGAGGCGCGGGCACGTTATCGCGGCAAACTGGTGGCGTACCTTGAGCAGCATGCCGCGGAACTCGACTCTGATGCGCAGCGCCGCATGCACAGCAATCCGCTGCGCGTGCTCGACAGCAAGAATCCGCAAATGCAGGCTTTGATTGCCGGAGCCCCGCAACTCGCTGACGATCTCGATGCTGAATCGGCGGCGGCATTTGCCGGGCTGCAGACCTCGCTGCAGGCTGCTGGTGTAGCTTTCAGCATCAATCCGCGGCTGGTACGGGGGCTGGACTATTACAATGGCACGGTGTTCGAGTGGGTCACCGATAGCCTCGGCGCACAGGGCGCGGTCTGCGCCGGTGGCCGCTATGACAGCCTGATTGAACAAATTGGCGGCAAACCGGCGCCGGCCTGCGGTTTTGCAATGGGCGTGGAACGTTTGCTGGCGCTGATGGCCGAATCCGGCGTTGCGGTGACGGAAGCAGTGCCTGATGCTTATATCGTGCGTCAGGGTGATGCGGCAGTGCCCTGGGGTGAACAGGTTGCGGAGCGGCTGCGTGATGCCGGCCTCGCTGTGATACTGCATTGTGGTGGCGGCAGTTTCAAATCGCAGATGAAAAAAGCCGATACCAGCGGTGCGCGTTACGCCGTGATACTCGGTGATGACGAAGCGCAGGCGGGCATGTTGGCAGTCAAAGCGCTACGTGCGACTTCAGGGCAGCAGGAACAACGGCAGGTGGCTTTGCCGGAAGCATGTGAAATCATAAAAACAAGGTAAATCAATGGCTTACGATTTAGAAGAACAGGAACAGCTGGCAACGATCAAGAGCTGGTGGGGACAATACGGCAAGCTGATCACGGTCACTGTGATCGGCGGGCTGCTGGTCGTGGGCGGCATTCGCGGCTGGTACTACTACCGTAATTCGCAGGCCACCTCGGCGGTCGTCTTGTTCTCGCAACTGCAGGGTGCTGAGCGCGCCAACGACCATAAAAAGATTCGTGATATTGCCACGCAAATTGTCGAACATTATGGTTCCACGGCGTACGCTGCACCGGCCAATCTGGCTGCGGCAAAAAGCGATTTTGAGACCGGCGACCTTCCGGCTGCCAAAACGCGTCTGCAATGGGCCGTCGACAACGCGAAAGAAGATGAATTACGTGATGTTGCCCGGCTGCGCCTGGCGCGGGTGCTGATCGATGAGAAAAAACCGGATGAAGCCCTGAAGCTGCTCGAGTCCAAACATGGTGACAGCTTTAGCGGACTTTATGCCGACGTCAAAGGTGATGTGTTGCTGGCGCAGGGCAAGCGACCGGAGGCGCGCGCGGCTTACCAGGTGGCGCTGGACAAGAGTGACGCCGCGAGTCCGCTGCGGCAGATCATTCAACTGAAACTCGACGCTGTGGGTGAAACCAAGTGACAGGCCGCATGAGGCTGCGCCTGTGCACGGTGATGGCTATTGCGACGCTTCTCTCCGCATGTCAGACCGTATCAAGCACGTACGATAGCTGGTTCGGTTCTGCACCCAAACAGAAGCCGGCGGAACTGGTGCAGTTCAAGGAGCAGGCGACGCTGCGTATCGTCTGGCAGGCGGGTGTCGGCGTAGCCGGTCGCGGGGCTTTTTATCCGGCGGTGGTCGGCAATACGGTGTATGCAACAGGGGCGTCCGGTCAAATTGCCGGGTTTACTGCGAATTCCGGCGCCAACCAAGTGCGTTTTGATGCCGCGACGCCGCTGTCCGGCGGGGTGGGTGCAGGGGTCGGACTGATTCTGGCAGGAACCGCAAAGGGTGAGGTGTTGGCTTTTGAGCCGTCCGGCAAACCGGTATGGAAAACCCAACTGACGGGTGAGGTGTTGTCGCCGCCGGTCGGTGCTGATGGCGTGGTGGTGGTGCGTACGGGGGATGGCCGTATTTACGGATTAAATGCGGCCGACGGCAAACAGCGCTGGGTATACCAGCGTGCGCTGCCTTCGCTGGCGTTGCGCAGTTATGCCGGTATCGTGGCGTATCGTGGCGCGGTGTTTGCGGGTTTCCCCGGCGGGCGTCTGGTGGCGATTGCGCTGGAAACCGGCAATGTCGGCTGGGAAGCGGTGGTGGCCTTGCCCAAAGGGGCGACCGAACTGGAGCGGGTGACCGATGTCGCCAGCTATCCGGTGGTGGACGGTGCACAAGTCTGCGCGGTGGCATTCCAGGGGCGGGTGGCCTGCTTTGACCTGATTCGCGGTGAAACCTTGTGGGCGCGTGACGCATCGAGCATTGCCGGCATGGGGTTGGACGC
>JAYUYQ010000080.1:0-2683 GCA_043752435.1 Betaproteobacteria bacterium | reverse complement strand
AGAAATACGTCAACGATCATCTGGGGGTCAACAGCCGCCTGGATGAACTGCAGGCCGCCTTGCTGCGGGTCAAGTTGAAACGCATCAACGCCGACAACGCGCGGCGTCGTGCGCTGGCGCAACGCTACCTTGCGGGAATCCGTCATCCGGCAATCACGCTGCCGGTGGTGGCTGCTGGCAATGAAGCGGTGTGGCATGTGTTCGTGGTGCGCGCGCCAGACCGCGCCGGCCTGCAGCAGCATCTGCAGCAGCAGGGCATCGGCACGCTGATTCATTACCCGATTCCGCCGCACCGCCAGCGCGCTTATGCGGCGTGGAATCAGCGGTCGTATCCACTCACCGAGCGTATTCACGCCGAAGTGCTGAGTCTGCCAATCAGCCCGGTGTTGTCCGATGCCGATGCTGACACAGTGATCGCCGTCTGCAACGCCTGGCCGGGTTGACCACCCGTGCTGTTTAATTCGCTGCCATTCATTTTTGTGTTTCTGCCGGTCGTACTGATCGGCTTTTTTGTGCTCGGCCGCTTCAACCGGCTGGTTGCTGCGGCGTTTCTTGCGCTGGCGTCCTTCGCCTTCTACGGCTGGTGGAGTCCGAAATACCTGCTGCTGCTCACCGGCTCCATTGCGTTCAACTACAGCGCCGGCATGGCGATTGCCCGTGCTGCTGTGGCAGCGCAGGCGACGCATAGCCGGCGCTTGCTGGTGCTGGCGATCGTCGCCAACCTGGCGCTGCTCGGGTATTACAAATACGCGAATTTCTTTGTCGACAATTTCAACACGCTCACCGGGACCGGACTGACGGTCGGGCAGATCATCCTGCCCCTGGGCATTTCGTTTTTCACCTTTACCCAGATCGCGTTTCTGGTCGACGCGCACCAGGGCAAGGCGCGCGAATACAACCCGGTGCATTACGCGCTGTTCGTCACTTATTTTCCGCACCTGATCGCCGGACCGATCCTGCATCACGGCGAAATGATGCCGCAGTTTGCAAGGCCGGAAATTTATCGCGCGGACTGGGACAACCTTGCAGCAGGCACCACCCTGTTTCTGCTCGGCCTTTTCAAGAAAGTGATGATTGCCGACGAGATCGGTCCGTACGGCACGCCCATTTTCGAGGCCGCGCAGGCCGGCGTGGCCCTGAGCTTCCTCGAGGCGTGGGGCGGCGCGCTGGCGTACACCTTCCAACTGTATTTTGATTTCTCCGGCTATTCGGACATGGCCCTCGGGCTGTCGCTGCTGTTCGGCGTGCGGCTGCCGGTGAATTTTCATTCGCCGTACAAGGCCGTCAACATTGCCGACTTCTGGCGCCGCTGGCACATGACGCTGTCGCGTTTCCTGCGCGACTATCTCTACGTGCCGCTGGGCGGCAACCGCAAAAGCAAAGTGCAGCGCTATATGAATCTGCTGCTGACCATGGTGCTCGGCGGTTTGTGGCACGGCGCGGGCTGGACCTTCGTGCTGTGGGGTGCCCTGCATGGCGTCTATCTGGTCATCTACCACGCCTGGCATGGGTTGCGGCGCAGCCTCGGCCACGATTTACGACATCCGACGTGGTGGGGCCGGTATCTTGGCTGCGGCGTGACCTTTGTCGCGGTGGTCGCGGGCTGGGTAGTGTTCCGCGCCGAATCGCTGCCGGCCGCGCTGCAGATGTTGTCCGGCATGGCCGGACTCCATGGTTTTACGCTGCCCGATGTGTGGCTGGCGAAGTGGGGCGCTTTCGGTGAATGGCTGGCGCTGCACGGGGCGACCTTCGACGACACACGTGGCTTGGTACGCGCCAGCCTGATCAACTGGATCATCATTTTGCTTGCCATCGTGTGGCTCGCGCCGAATTCGCAGCAAATCATGACGCGGGCCCGTCCGGCATTGCCGATTCCGGGCGTGATGCCCTATGCCGGGCGCTGGCAATGGCGCGCCACGCCGTGGCTCGCCGTACCGGTCGCCGTGCTGGCCGTGCTGTGCGTGGTGAATCTGCACAAGCAGTCCGAATTTTTGTATTTCCAGTTCTGACATGACCGCCGGCGCACGTTACCTGTCCATACTGCTCGCGATTGCGGGCCTTGCACTCGGGTTGATTCTCGTGCTCAACCTGTCGCTCAACGCGCGCGCGCTGGGAGGCGCCGAGGCACTGCAACTCGCCAGCGCATGGCAGCAGCAGACCGGCGGTGTGACCTATGCGCCGCCGATCACCGCCAGCCGCCGCTTCAAGGCGCTGCGACTCGACGAACGATTGCCGGATATCAACGCGGTGGCCTTCGGTTCCTCCACGGCCTGGGGCATCACCACCGACGCCTTGCCCGCGCAGTACCGCTTGTACAACATCGCCAGCACCGGCAACCCGCTCACCAACATCATCGGCGAAATCGAATTTCTGCAGCAGCGTCATCCCGGCCGGGTGCAATGGATGGTGGTGCCGCTGGAATGGGCGATCGGCGGCCTCTACGACCGCACGCCACCGCCAGCATGGGATCTTGCGCCGGCAACCGTGCTGACGGAAGCGGAGTCGACCGTATCGCTGTACCGCAGACTCCAGGATGCGCTGGCGTATCCCAAGGTGCTCAATCTTCTGAAAACCCTGCAGGTCATTGTCAGCGGGCCCGAGCCCCTGGCTGCCGCCCGCAGCCTGTTTTTTGATAACGCCGGTTTGCCGTATCGCTGTGCCGACGGCGCGCTGGCGCGTGATT
>JAYUYQ010000079.1:0-6983 GCA_043752435.1 Betaproteobacteria bacterium | reverse complement strand
GCTGACCCACCCCACCGCGCCGGCACTGCCACCCGTGCTGGCCATCGCCGAACGCGACAACCGCTCCGGGCTCGACCTGCTGACCGCATTCCAGATCGCCGTTGAAGTCGAAACCAAAATCGCCGAAGCCATCAACCCGCGGCATTACGCCGACGGCTTCCATTCCACTGCGACCATGGGCGCCATCGGCGCTGCTGCAGGTGCTGCGCGTCTGCTCGGCCTCAATGCCGCGCAAACCGCGCAGGCCATCAGCCTTGGCGCCAGTCAGGCCGCCGGCTTGCGTGAAAACTTTGGCACCATGACCAAACCGTTTCATCCCGGCCGCGCTGCAGAATCCGGCGTGCTCGCCGCTGAACTGGTCAAACTCGGCTGGACCGCAGCCAGCAACGGACTCGAAGCCAACCGCGGCTTTTTCAAGGCCGCCGGCGGCGGTTACGACCCGCAGGCCATCCACGGCAAACTCGGCAAACCGTGGACCTTCGCCATGCCCGGCGTATCGATCAAGCCGCACCCCAGCGGCTCACTGACCCACCCCGGCATGGGCGTGTTGCTTGAACTAATCCTCAAGCACAACATCAAAGCTTCACAGGTCGCGAAAGTCTGCGTCGGCACCAATCGCCACATGCCCAACACGCTGATCCACCGTCGCCCAAAAAACGAACTGCAGGCCAAGTTCAGCATGGAATTCTGCATGGCCATTTTACTTCTCGAACGCAAAGCCGGACTCGCCGAGTTCACCGACGTCATCGTCAATCGTGCCGATGTGCGGCGCACCATGGGGCTGATTGATTTCGGCGTGCATCCCAAGGCGGAAGCCGCCGGCTACGAAAAAATGACCACCCTCATCGACATCGAATTGAA
Organism: Betaproteobacteria bacterium; assembly: GCA_043752435.1. Classification (GTDB taxonomy): domain Bacteria; phylum Pseudomonadota; class Gammaproteobacteria; order Burkholderiales; family SG8-41. Next base: position 6,122 of record JAYUYQ010000079.1, on the reverse strand, counting down.
GGACGGCCGCACCATCAGCGGCAGTGCCGATTTCGGCAAGGGCAGCCCGGCCAATCCGATGAGTGACGACGAGGTCGCGAACAAGTTCATCGAATGCGCCATCTGGGGCGGTCTGCCAAAAACCACCGCCGGGAAAATCATCGATTTGGTGTTCAATCTCGAAAAACTCCGCAGCACCCGCGAACTGACCCGCTTGCTGGCCATCAGCCCTGCCCGCAAAAACCCGGCTAAAGCAAAAAAATAGACTAAAATCATGGCCCTAAATGGAGCACTTATGAACACACTACCCCGCATTGGTTTCATGCTCGGTGACGTCACCGGCATCGGCCCCGAAATCGCCGCCAAGCTGCTGGCCACCGGCAAACCCGCACAAGTCGCAAACGTGGTCATCATCGGCGACAAACGCGTACTAGAACTCGGCATGCACAACGCCGGCGTCAAAATCCCGCACACCGTCTATCGCAGCATTGATGAAGTGACCTGGCCGCGCCAGGATCTGCCTCTGCTCGAACTCGGCAACACCGACCCGGCGAAATTCCCCCAAGGCACGTCCTCCGATGAAGCCGGCAAACTCGCCGGCGACACGCTTAAAGTGATGATCGATCTCGCCCTTGCCGGAAAACTCGACGGCATCTGCTTCGCGCCGCTGAACAAGGGCGCAATGAACCGCGGCGGCTGGAAATTCAACGACGAACACCAGATGTTCGCCAAGCTCACCGACCACAGCGGATTTTTCGGTGAAATGAACGTGATCGACCAGTTCAGCACCTTCCGCGTCACTTCACACGTCGCACTGCGCGAAGCGGTGAACATGATCACCCCGGAGCGCATCACCGCCGCGGTCAACCTTGCCAACGACACGCTGCGCGCCGTCGGCAAAGCCAACCCGCGCATCGGCGTTGCCGCGCTCAATCCGCACAACGGCGAAAACGGCCTGTTCGGCGACGAGGAAATCCGCATCATCCGCCCCACCGTCGACAAGCTGAAAACCGCCGGCATCAACTGCCAGGGCCCGATTTCATCCGACGTGATTTTCCTTAAAGCACTGAAAGGCGACTTCGACGGCGTGGTGATGATGTATCACGACCAGGGCCAGATCGCGACCAAGCTGCTCGGTTTCAACAAGGGCGTCACCGTGACCGCCGGTCTCAAGACCGTGTTCACCACACCAGCGCACGGCACGGCCTACGACATCGTCGGCCAGGGCAAAGCCGATCCCGGCGCGATGGAACATGCCTTCACGCTGGCCACCAGCCTTGCAGCCGGACGCATGGCAGCCGCTGCCGCCAACGCCGCAGCTTGAACCAAAGTAACGTAGCGCTGACCAAGTAATAAGCAGACCCACCATAATAAACCGGAGGAAAACAACATGACCAAACTCGTAATTTCACGCCTGCTCGCTGGCGCCATCAGTGCCGCGTTGTCGGCAAACGTCGTTGCGGCCACCGCAGCCGCCGAGTGGAAACCGACCAAACCGATCCGCATGCTGGTGGGCTTCGCGCCCGGCGGCGGCACTGATGCCACCGCCCGCGCCATGGGCAGCAAACTCAGCGAGCGTCTGGGCCAGCAGATCATCATCGACAACCGTCCCGGCGCTGCCGGCAATATCGCCACGGAAATCGCCGCCGGTGCGACGCCTGACGGTTACACCATATTGATGGGCACCATTGCCGCGCTGTCGATCAACCCGGCGCTGTACAAGAAGCTGCCCTTTGATCCGCTAAAAGATGTGATCCCGATCACGCGCGCCGTCGATTCGACCAACGTATTGGTGGTCCATCCGTCGGTTCCGGTCAAAAACGTGCAGGAACTGGTCGCTCTGGCCAAGACCAAACCGCTGAACGGCGGTTCGTCGGGTGTCGGCGGCGCCGGCCACCTCGCGCTGGAACTCTTTAACCTTAAAGCCGGCACCAAGATCGTTCATATCGCCTACAAAGGCGGCGGCCCGGCGATGATTGATCTACTCGGCGGCAACATCAACCTGATTTTTGCAACAGCAGCCAGCGCCGTCGGCCACATGAAGACCGGCAAAATCCGCGCACTGGCCGTGTCCACGGCCAAACGCTCGGGTCTGGTGCCCGAACTGCCGACGGTCGCTGAAGCCGGTCTCAAGGGTTTCGAGGCGAACAACTGGTATGGTCTTCTGGCTCCGGCCAAAACTCCGCGCAATGTGATCGACCGCCTGAACAAGGAAAGCATCGCGGTACTGAACCTGCCCGATGTCAAGGACATGCTGTTTAAACAGGGCCTCGACGTATCACCGAGCACCCCGGAAGCCTTCGGTGCCTACATCAAATCCGAAAAAGCTCAGTGGGAATCCGTGATCAAGGCTGCCGGCCTCTATCACACCAATTAATTCCCCAACTGAATCTAACGGCCCGGCAACAAAACTAAGTTTTCCGGTGAGCTATAAGCCTGCGAGCCAATGCCCTCGCAGGCTTTTTTTGCAACATTTCTGCGGTACATATACTCACTTAACGCGGAGCATTCAATATGAAAACGCTGCACCGTATTGCTACCATCGTTTCCGCCATCGCTGCTGCCGGCCTCATCGCAGCACCGGCCCTCGCTGCTGACTGGACGCCAACCAAACCGGTGCGCTTCATCGTCGGTTTTCCGCCCGGCGGCGCCACCGACCTCGTCGCGCGCATTCTGCAACCCAAACTCGCCGCCAGCCTCGGCAGCCAGGTCATCGTCGATAACCGGCCCGGCGCCAACGGCGTGATCTCGATGCAGATTCTGAAAAATTCGGAGCCCGACGGCCACACGGTCGGCATGTCCCACATCGGCTCGCTGGTGGTCAGCCCGGCAATTCAGAACACCGGTTATGACCCGCTGAAAGATTTTGTTCCGGTCGGCATGCTGGTCACGCTGCAGAACATCCTGATCACCCACCCTTCCGTGCCGGCGAAAAACATCAACGAGTTCATCGCCTACGCCAAGAGCCAGCCGGGCAAGGTCAACTACGCCACTTCCGGCATCGGCAGCCCCGGCCACCTTGCCGTGGTTTTGTTCGAAAGCATGACCGGCGCCACGCTGAATCACATCCCGTATAAAGGCGGCGGCCCCGCCATCACCGATCTGATCGGCGGCCAGGTGCCCGCGTTCATGGCGGTGATCTCGACAGCCGTGCCACATGTGCAGTCGGGCAAGGCCCGCGCACTGGGCGTCACCGGTGGCAAACGCGCCGAAGCCCTGCCCGATGTCCCGACCATCTCCGAAGCCGGCGTCAAGGGCTACCTCGCGATCAACTGGTACGGCCTGTCCGCGCCGCCGAAAACACCGCCGGCGATCATCAACCGCATGAACAAGGATTTCACCGCCGCGCTGAACGCGCCCGATGTGATCAAGCAACTGAAAGACCGCGGCATTGACTCCGCACCATCCAGCGGCGCCGACTACCTGAAATTCGTGCGTGCCGAGCAGGAGCGCTGGGTGCCGGTGATCAAAAAAGCCAAGATCGAGGCTAACTAATACCGGCCAACACACATGATCATCGACTGTCACGGCCACTACACCACCGCGCCCAAATCACTTGAAGCCTTCCGCCAGCGCCAGATCGACGGCCTGAAAGATGCCAGGCTCAGCCCGGCGAAGGATTCACTGGTCATCGGCGATGATGAAATCCGTGACAGCATCGAAGGCGCGCAGCTTCGTATCCAGCGCGAACGCGGCACCGACCTGACGATTTTTTCGCCACGCGCCGGCGGCATGGGCCATCACATCGGTAATGCCGTCACCAGCGCGCTGTGGTCCGGCATCTGCAACGAGTTGATCCACCGCGTCTGCACGCTGTTCCCGAAAAACTTTGTCGGCGTCTGCCAGTTGCCACAAAGCCCCGGCGTGGCGCCCGCCAACTGCATCGCCGAACTTGAACGCTGCATCAACGAATACGGCTTCATCGGCTGCAACCTGAACCCGGATCCTTCCGGCGGCTACTGGACTGATCCGCCGCTGACCGACCGCTACTGGTATCCGCTGTACGAAAAACTGGTCGAGCTTGATGTCCCGGCGATGGTGCATGTCAGCGCATCTTGCAATCCGGCCTTTCATTTTACTGGCGCGCATTACATCAACGGCGACACCACCGCCTTCATGCAGTTCATCACAGCTGATCTGTTCAGGGATTTTCCGACGCTGCGTTTTGTGATTCCGCACGGCGGCGGAGCAGTGCCCTACCACTGGGGCCGTTACCGCGGGCTGGCGCAGGACATGGGCAAACCGCCGCTGAAGGATTTCCTGCTGAACAATGTTTATTTTGACACCTGCGTCTATCACCAGGCCGGTATCGACCTGCTGACCAGAGTGATTCCCGCCGACAACATCCTGTTTGCGTCTGAAATCGTCGGCGCGGTGCGCGGCATCGATCCGGAAACAGGCCATTATTACGACGACACCAAGCGTTACATCGACAAGGTCGACTGGCTCAGTGCGGCAGACAAGGAAAAGATTTTCAGCGGCAATGTGCGCAAGGTGTATCCGCGTTTCGCCGCCGGCTAAATCGCCTTACTGGTCCCGCTCCCAGTGAAACTTGTGCATCATCCGGTGCACCAGCGGCGTCAGCAGAAAGGCCACTGCAACCAGCAATACCAGCCCGGCGTATAGTGCATAAAGACCCGCAAAGACCTTTCCACCATCGGTCTGCGGCGGATCCACCGGCCCCATGCCGCCCATCAGCATGGCGGAATTCAGGAAGGCATCGCGCCACGGCAAATCCTCAAAATACGCATAACCCGCCATACCAATCAGCAGTGAAACGACCAGCAAGGCGAACACGAAGACAATGTGCAGCAACACACGCCGGATAAACCGACGCTGGGGAATGGGTTGGTGGGTTTTATGTTCGTAAAACATGGATCAGATCACGTTCGGCCATTCATGCCTTATTGATAATCCGCAGCAACACGATCAGCACAATAGCGCCGATCGTCGCGACAAAAATACTGCCGCAGAATCCGCCGCCGGCCGACAGCCCGCGATCAGGCCCACCACAATCCACCAGGCAAAATCCATGCTGCGCTCCTCAATGCTTTAAACCTGAGGGATGAATATGCATAAGTATTTGTTTTAATTGAATATTATTAATGATCATCGCGGTCGTTCAGCCTTCCCGACCGGACACCATGCGGCCATTACGCTCGATGCGTGTGGTGCAGGCCGTCGTGCCGCAGCCAAATTCGGTCTTCACCACATCCTTGGGAGTCACCAGTATCGTGCCGCGGCCGCGCTTTGCGGTGCCGGCATCGTATTCATAAGTGATCGTCCCCGCCGGTTCGTTGATGGTCATCACATAACTGATGAACTCACCGAAATAGAGCCCGCCGCTTTGCGGCAGCACCATCTCGACCCGCAGCGGTATGCGGTTCTTGGTGGTGGGATGAATGCGGAAATAGCGTTTGACGCGGTCGCCATACTGAAATGACGGATCGACGGCGGCAATACGCTGCAGCAGTTTGATTTCGCTGGGGCGCAGCAGCGAATCTTCCACGCCCATGCCGGAAGCCGACGCCGCCAAGGGTAGCGCCAAGATTATGGCAATCCAGGTTTTAGTCATCGGCATCTTGATAAGACTCAGGTTTAAACCGCGGCGTGCAGATGGCGAGGAACACCAGGTCACTCATTCCTGTATTGGCAATGCGCTGGCGCACCGACGGCGGAATCATCACCACATCCCCCGCCTGCACTTCCTGCGGCGGCAGATCGCCGATTTCCATGCGCCCGATACCGTCGAGGATCACATAGCGCTCCAGCGTATCGACCACGCGGCGCCAGCGCGTGGTGACCCCCGGCTCCACCCGCGCCCGGGCGATCGACATCGCCGGATCGTCCGGTGAATTGGACAATTCGAGGATATGGCAACGTTCGTCGATCAGGACTTCGGCTGCAGGATGTGGGCGGAGGATCGGCGGTTGCATAAAAGAGGATGTTGTCGCCCGTAAAAAGTTCTCGCCCGAAAAAACTAACGTCCGTAAAACTTCTTCACCGTCTCGTCCGCCACCTTCTGCAGGAATGCCGCGTCTTCCTTGCTGATCCTGCCGTAGTAGTCATACGTGTTACCCATCGGCGATTTGCCGTAGACGCTTGCATACACCGTGCACGCCGCAAGATAGGTGCCGATCATC
>JAYUYQ010000078.1:0-2689 GCA_043752435.1 Betaproteobacteria bacterium | reverse complement strand
CTTACGGGCATACGCAAAGATGATGAACACACTCTCGGTGGAGCCGCTTGAGTTGCTACTTGCGGATGACTTCGCCTATGAGTCGCAAACAGTATTCCAAGCACTGGAGTCCAAGCAGGCTTTTCTCGAATACATCATCCCCAAGCTCCAAACGATTCGCCGCTCGAATGCCACGGTGTACGCCGAAATGGGAACGGTCGCCGCCTATGGAAAGAATCAGCCTTGTGTCATCCTCGCCCAGAACGACAAAGCAAACCTAGTCGCGCTTGTTCTGGCTAAGACACACGGAAGCAAACTAAGTCGCTTGGATCTCTGCATCGTTCCACCGCCACAAGCTGCTGAGCGCAGCGGCGAGTATCCGACATGACTAACCTCGAAGAAATATTGGCCGAAGTTCAAAAAAACAAACGGGTGTGCCCACAACCGCAGAGGTGGCAGCAGCTCTTCGACATGCTGCCTGACAAGCAGCGCAAAGGGGCAGGCTGGGAACCATCCCTTCCTCTCATACTCGCCGCATGGTGGGACACGCCAGCCATGTCGAAAATGCTCCGCCTGCGCGAGCACATTGAGTGGGCGGCTTGTCACGGCTGCCTTGAAGAGGTTAGCTTGCTCTTACGCGAGCTGCCGGAGGATCAATGGCACCACATTGGCGAGTAGTACGCCCAACCCGGCAGTCAACACGGACGCTACTCGATAAGACCGTGCGGCGCTGGTTACTTCTACGTTGGGTGACAAGAACAGAACCGGGTAGAATTGCCTCAACTATTCGAGGCGACGCATGAATTTCACGATTGAACACGAACGCGAAGAAGACGGCCGGTGGCTCGCGGAAGTTCCTGAATTGCCGGGGGTTCTTGCTTATGGCGCAACCGCTACCGAGGCCATGGCGAAAGCCCAGGTCCTGGCGCTGCGCGTGCTGGCCGAGCGCCTTGAACACAACGAATCCGGACCTCAGTCCATCTCGATCGCAGTTCCAGCTGCATGACCTCATGGCCTTCGTCCAAGGCCCGCCGTGTCCTTGCTGCACTCTTCCGGATTGGCTGGACGCTCAAACGTCAGTCCGGTTCACACAAGACCCTCTCCCGCGCTGGCTGGCCTGATTGCGTCTTTGCATTTCACGACGGCGAGGAAATCGGCCCTCGCATGCTGGCACGGATCGCCAAACGCACAGGGCTGAAATCTGAGGATCTATGAACTTTCCCGCTTGCCACCAAACCGTGCCGTCGAAATCGACGTGCCGGATACGACACGTGGTTCACGGCAAACATAGCGATCACGGCAATGCCGCTTCGAAAGATTTTTCCAGCAAATTAACGAAAAGACATCACCATGAAAATTCTGGTTTACGGCGCCGGCGCCATCGGCGGTTACTTCGGCGCGATCCTCACTGCCGCCGGCGAAGACGTCACGCTGGTGGCGCGCGGTGCGCAGTACGATGCGCTCGCTGCACGCGGCATTTTTCTGGAAGGTCCCCGCAGCGGCCGGCCTGATCCGATCAAGGTACGCGTATGCCGGCCCGGCGAAGAAAAGCCGCCGTACGACCTGATTTTTGTCACGCTCAAATCGCAGCAGATTGCGGCTGCGGCAGTCCATCTGCGCGGCCTGGTCGCAAAAGACGGCGTGTTGGTATTTCCGCAGAACGGCATTCCGTGGTGGTATTTCCAGGGCATCGAATCAAAGTTCAGTGGCAAGCAACTGAAAACGCTGGATCCTGACGGTGTGCTGGCGCGTACCTTCGAATCACACATGATCATCGGCGGTACAGCGCTGAAACCCGCGGATCTGGTGGAGCCGGGCCTCATCCGCCTGCCGGATGCCGATACGGACGCGCTGGTCATCGGCGAAATCGATAATCGAATTACGCCGCGGGTGCAGGAAATCGCTGCCATCACCACCCGCGCCGGCTGGAACGGCAAGGTCTCCGATGACATCCGCAAGGTGAAGTGGACCAAGCTTACGGGCAATGCGGTTTGGAATTCGCTCGGCGCCGTTACCCAGTCGACTGCGCGTGAAGTCGCGGAATTTCCGGAAACCCGGCTGCTCGCGGTGGCATTGATGCGCGAGGTCATGGCGGTCGCCGCTGCCGTGGGTACGGTGCTCGATGCGGACCCCGAGGCCATCGTCAGCGGTGCCGCCAAACGCGCGTCGCTGCCGACCTCGACGCTGCAGGATGTGCGCGGCGGCCGGCCGCTGGAGATGGATGCCATCGTCAATGTCGTGCTCGAACTGGGGCAGATCACCGGCGTGGCAACGCCGTCGCTGCAGGTGGTTGCGGCCTGCGTTAATTTGCTCAATCAGCGTATCAGCGTGGATGGGGTGGCGATACGGCCGGTGAAAAGGCGGTGACTGGTAATTGGTGATTGGTAATTGGTAATTGGTGACTGGTGATTGGTGATTAGTGAGAGGTAAGAGGTGAGTGATAAACGAGGAGGGGGTATCGCAGCAATTCAGATTATTTCCCATCACCTCTTATCAATTACCAATTACCAGTTACCAGTTACCAGTTACCAATCACCAATCACCAAATTCACAGCCCGTCAATAAACGCCACCATCCGCTTGCGCATCGCCGCATCCGGAAGGCGTCCGCGTCCTGCGTTCAGGTTGTCGATCATGTATTCAACCTTGTCGGTGCCGGGGATCACGGCGTTCACGACCGGGTTGGCCAGCAGGTATTTCAGGAAAAACTG
>JAYUYQ010000077.1:0-35326 GCA_043752435.1 Betaproteobacteria bacterium | reverse complement strand
GCCGTCATCGGCGCTGCTGCCGGTTATCTCTCGTTGTGGGGCGTGTACTGGATATTCAAGTGGGCTACCAGCAAGGAGGGCATGGGTTACGGCGACTTCAAGCTGCTCGCGGCCATTGGCGCCTGGCTGGGCTGGCAAATGCTGCCCCTGACCATCCTGCTGTCTTCGCTGGTCGGTGCGGTCATCGGCATTGGTCTGATCGTGTTTGCCGGGCGCGGACGCGGCGTGCCAATCCCATTCGGTCCGTACCTGGCCATCGCAGGCATGATCGCGCTGCTGCACGGCCCCGCCCTCACCCGGGCCTGGTTCGGCCCGCTCTGAGCCATGCCGTTCTGCGTCGGCGTCACCGGCGGCATCGGCTCAGGCAAGTCGCGCGCCGCAGCGTTGTTCGGTGAACTGGGCGCGGACGTAGTCGATACTGACAACATCTCTCATGAACTCACCGCTGCAGGTGGCAGTGCGATGCCGGCGATCACTGCAGCGTTCGGCGCCGCAGCAGCGGCCCCAGACGGCAGTCTGGATCGCGCAGTGATGCGCCGGCTGGTGTTCGAAAAACCCGATGCCCGCAAACAGCTCGAAACCATACTGCACCCGCGGATCGGCGAGTGCGCCCGCAGTCGCGTCATGGAATCCGCAGCAGCGTATGTGCTGCTGGTGGTACCACTGTTGCTGGAGACCGGCGGTTACCGCGATCTGATCCGGCGCGTATTGGTTATCGACTGTGACGAATCCCTGCAGATCAGTCGCGCGATGCAGCGCAGCAACCTGACCTCAGACGCGGTGCGCGCCATCATGGCGGCGCAGCTGCCTCGCCAGCAACGACTGGCCGGCGCCGATGATGTGATCCGCAATGATGGCAACATCGCGCAGTTGCGCGGTCAGGTCGCCGATCTGCATCATCAGTACATGAAACTGGCCGCCAGTGCCGCAACCAGTCGCGGGAAATGAATTTCAGCAGGGGCTTTAAGCCTTTATTTTTTCTGGATTTTGTCCGATACTCCGGCAATCGGACTTCAACCCCATTTCATCGACATCGGGCGCACCAGACGTGATTGTCTACGAGCATCCTCTGAGCGAACGCGTGCGCACCCTGTTGCGCCTCGAACATCTCTTCGAGCGCACCGAATATTTCCTGGGCCGTAACGATGGTCCTGAACACCATGCAGCGTTGCTGCTGATTTTCGAAATACTCGAAGTCGCCAGCCGAGCCGACCTCAAATCGGACTTGTTGCAGGAACTGGAACGGCAGAAGCAGACTCTGGACGCACTCCGCGACAACCCCGATATTTCCGAAGAAGCCCTGGACAGCGTGTTGTGGCAAATCGACCAGGCGTCCTCGCGACTGTTTCAGGCCTCGGGCAAGGTCGGCCAGGAACTGCGCGAAAACGACTGGTTGATGAGCATCAAGCAGCGTACCGGGATTCCCGGGGGCGTATGCGGCTTCGATCTGCCCTCATACCATTACTGGCTGCAGCAGAGCGCGGATGCCCGACGCCACGACCTGCAACAATGGCTGGCGCCGTTTCTGCCGACCCGCGACGCAATCAGCATCGTGCTGCGCCTGCTGCGCGAGAGCGGTAAAACCACCTTGCAGACCGCTCAGCAAGGCGTCTACCAGCAGATGATGGCGGGACGCCTGGCGCAGATGCTGCGCATTCGGCTGTCAAATGATTACACCTGCATTCCCGAAATCAGCGCCAACAAATACGCACTGAACATCCGCTTCACCACGCAGGAAGGCATGCAGCGTCCCAAGGCATCGGACACCGATGTCGAATTCGAACTGACCTTCTGCAATCTCTGAGCGATGGCAAAGACAGTCGCATGCCCTAATTGCGGCACAGGCATCGAATGGAATCCGGAAAACCGTTTCCGCCCCTTTTGCTCGGAGCGCTGCAAGATGGTGGATCTTGGAGCATGGGCGACAGAACGTTATCGCGTGCCGGTCGTGGAAACCGACGAGTTGGAAGTACCCGATGAGGGCGACTCGCCCAAACCGAACTAGGGCCCCTGACTAGGTCCAGGCACCGCGCACCATGGCTAAGCCATGTGCACCACTGAGCAAAGCCTGTTCGCGATCACCGGCATTTAAACCGCCCAGCGCAAACACCGGAATCCGCGTGTCAACCGCCAGTTGCTGCAATCCCGCCCAGCCCAACAGCACCGCATCGGGATGTGTCGGGGTCGGCAGCACCGGCCCGAGCACTGCAAAATCGACGCCCAGTTGCTCCGCTTTGCGCAATTCTTCGGCGTTGTGGCATGACGCACCGACCAGCGCAAAATCGGGACGCTGCGTGCTGCCGCGCAATTGTTGAGCTGTCAGATGTACGCCGTCCGCGTCACTGCGACGCGCAAGTTCCATGTCCGCATTGACCAGCGCCCGGGCACCAGAGGCATGCGCCCGCGCAACGACGTCCATCGTGTAACGCGTGAACAGTTCAGGCGGCCAGCCCTTGCCACGCACCTGGATCAGTCTCAGCCCCTGTTGCAGCTTGGTGTCGATCCGCTCGAGCATCCGTGGGTATTCCGCCGGCGTAAAACCGGTGATGCCATAAGTCTCGGGAATACCCAGCGCCTGCAATATCGGGCCGTTGGCTGGCAACAGCGGCGCAACGTCAATCGCATCAAGCCGCTGCCAGGCAAAGGCCTGCGCTTCACGACCCTGCAATTCACCACTCCAGGCGCGCACACGAAAAAAATTAAGCCGTACCGCGGCATGCGGATAATCAAACTCGCGGATGAGCCAGGGATAAGCAGAGATGACGCCGATGCCGAGCTCTTCATGCAACTCGCGCGACAGTGCAGCAGCTGGTGTTTCGTCATCTTCGATCTTGCCGCCGGGAAACTCCCAGTAACCGGCATAGGCTTTGCCCGGCGGGCGCTGCGCCAGCAGAAAACGGCCGTCCGGTTGTTGCAGCACCGCGGCGACTACCGCAATGCGAGGGCGCGGCGGCTGTTCTGTCATTGCCGCTTGCTTGCCCTTATTGGCGCTTATTTGCGCTTATTGCGCTCATTTGCGTCTAGCAGCCAGCCGGGTACGGCCCGCCCAGTCGCGCGCAAACTGCCAGGCCACGCGACCGCTGCGCGAACCGCGCATCAGCGCCCACTGCAGCGCGGCGTGTTCGACTTCAGCACTTTTGCCGCCAGTCACTTTGAAATGTTCCAGCCAGACGCGGACGATGCGCAGGTACTCGTCCTGGTCAAACGGATAGAACGACACCCACAGACCGAAACGCTCCGACAGCGACACTTTTTCCTCGCTGGTTTCGCCGGGATGGATTTCCTCGCCGACATGCTGGTACTCGAGGTTCTCGTGCATGAACTCCGGCATCAAGTGGCGCCGGTTCGAAGTTGCATAAATCAGGCAGTTCTCGGACGCCGCAGCCACCGAGCCGTCGAGTACCACTTTCAGCGCCTTGTACCCCGGCTCATCGGCCTCGAAGGACAAGTCGTCGCAATACAGGATGTAACGCTCGGGCCGTGCATGAATCAGTTCGACGATGTCCGGAAGATCGGTTAGATCGCGTTTCTCGACTTCGATCAGGCGCAGGCCGCGCGATGCATATTTGTTCAGCAACGCCTTGATCAACGAGGATTTGCCAGTACCGCGCGCTCCGGTGAGCAGCACGTTGTTGGCCGGATAACCATCGACGAACTGGCGGGTGTTGCGCTCGACGCGGTCCTTCTGCTCGTCGATGCCCTGCAGGTCGCGCAGATCAATGCGATGCACCTGATGGATTGGCTCCAGCGCGCCCTGCGCGGCTTTTTTGCGCCAGCGAAATGCAATCGACGCTTTCCAGTCGATGGTGGCCGGTGGTGCATGCAGCAGATGTTCAAGGCGCGCCAGCAGCGTTTCGGCACGCACCATCAGATCGCTCATCTGCGCTGCAGGCACTACGGTCGGCGACTTCTTCATAAGTATATGATTTTATTGATTATTTAACTTATGCATCTCGGCTTCCGCATCTTAGCTTCTATAGTCGGCATTGATGCTGACGTAATCATGCGACAGGTCGCAGGTCCACACCACTGCAGCCGCCTTGCCGCGGTTGAGCACGACACGCACGGTAATTTCCGCCTGTTTCATCACGCGCTGTCCTTCGGCTTCCTGATAGGCCGGACTGCGCCCACCGTGTTCAGCCACCAGCACATCGTCGAGATAGAGTTCGATGCCTTCGACTTCAAGATCAGCGATGCCTGCATAACCGATGGCGGCAAGGATGCGGCCGAGGTTCGGGTCTGATGCAAAAAATGCCGTCTTGATCAGCGGTGAATGCGCAATCGCCAGCGCCACCTGGCGGCATTCCGCTTCGCTGCGGCCGGATTCGACTTTCACAGTAATGAATTTGGTGGCGCCTTCGCCGTCGCGGATGATGGCCTGCGCCAGCATTGTTGCGACAGCAGTCACCGCATCGCGGAACGCGAGATATTCGGCACTCTTCGCGTCGACAATCTCAGTCATCGCGGCCTTGCCGGTCGCGATCAGGATGAAACTGTCGTTGGTCGAGGTATCTCCATCGACAGTGATGCAATTGAACGAGCGCTGCGCGGCATAAGCGACCGCGGCCTTGACCAGCGGCAGACTGACCATCGCGTCGGTGGCGATGAAGCCGAGCATGGTCGCCATGTTCGGATGGATCATGCCGGCGCCTTTGGCGATGCCGGTCACGGTGATCTTTGCAGTGCCGATCTGAAACTGGCGGGACATCGCCTTAGGCACGGTATCGGTCGTCATGATCGCCTGCGCCGCATCGGCCCAGACGTCGGCTTTAAGCGCGGCAATACATTGCGGCAGGCCGGCAGTAATGCGCTCCACCGGCAGGGGCTCCATGATGACGCCGGTTGAAAAAGGCAATATCTGCGTGCTGTTGCAACCAAGCAATTGCGCCGCATCGGCGCAGGTCTGCCGGGCGCGCGCGAGGCCCTCCTTGCCGGTGCCGGCATTGGCCACCCCGGTGTTGATCACCAGCGCGCGTATGCCCTGCCCCGGATCGACCATCGACAGGTGCTGCCGGCACACCACCACCGGCGCCGCACAAAAACGGTTTTGGGTAAACACACCGGCGACCCGCGCTCCCACGTCGAGCTTGATCAGCAGCAGATCCTTGCGCCCGGCCTTGCGGATGCCCGCCTGCGTGATGCCCAGCTCCACACCGGCCACCGGCAGCAGAGTCCGCGGATCCGGCGGATTCAGGTTGACGGGCATGGCATCAGGCCAGCTTGCCGTGACACTGCTTGTATTTTTTCCCCGAGCCGCAAGGGCAGGGGTCGTTGCGGCCGACTTTCTGTCCGCCACGGACAAACGGCTGCTTATCGACACCGGCGTCAGCATCCGCTTCCGGCAATGCCTCGTCAGCGGCCGGTTCTACGCTGGAGTCGACCACGGCATCGGCGTGCTGATACTGCACGTTGCTCAGGGCTTCGCGCTCTTCGGCAGCACGCAGTTCTTCACTACTGCGGATCTGCACCGTCATCAGCACGCGGGTGACGTCAGTCTTGATCATGTCCAGCAGCAGAGAAAACAGTTCAAAGGCCTCGCGCTTGTATTCCTGCGTCGGGTTCTTCTGCGCGTAGCCGCGCAGGTGGATGCCCTGGCGCAACTGGTCCAGCGCCGCCAGATGCTCGCGCCAGTGGCTGTCCATGCTTTGCAGCATGATTGCGCGTTCATACTGACGCATCGCCGCAGCCTCCACTACGGCGGTCTTGCCGGCGTAATGCGCATGCGCCGCCTCGATCACACGCTGGCGCAGTGTACCTTCCTCCAGTTGCGGATCCTGCTGCAGCCACTGCTGCAACGGCAGTTCAAGCGCCAGATCATTGCGCAGCGCCGCCTCGAGTCCCGCGATATCCCACTGCTCTTCCAGGCTGCCGGCAGGAATGTGAAGGGCAAAATGTCCCGCGATGACGTCGCCGCGCATCGCGGAAATCGTCACTGACACATCGGAGCTGTCGAGCAGTTCGTTGCGCTGCTGGTAAATCACCCTGCGCTGGTCATTGGCAACATCGTCATATTCCAGCAGGTGCTTGCGCATGTCGAAATTGCGCGCCTCTACCTTGCGCTGCGCGTTCTCGATCGAACGCGTGACCCAGGGATGCTCGATCGCCTCGCCCTCGGGCATTTTCAGGCGGTCCATGATCGCGGCAACGCGGTCGGACGCAAAAATTCGCAGCAGTGAATCATCCAGTGCGAGGAAAAACCGGCTCGATCCCGGATCACCCTGGCGTCCCGCGCGACCGCGCAACTGGTTGTCGATGCGCCGCGACTCATGTCTCTCGGTGCCGATGATGTGCAATCCGCCGGCCTTCAGCACTTCATCGTGACGTTTTTGCCATTCCTCGCGCAGCACCTTAACCCGCAGCTCGCGCGCAGCCTGGTCAAGGCTTTCGTCGGCGAGCACACGGTTGATTTCGGGCTCGGGATTGCCGCCGAGCACGATGTCCGTTCCGCGTCCCGCCATGTTGGTGGCGAGCGTGACAATTTTCGGACTGCCAGCCTGGGTGATGATCTCGGCTTCGCGCGCATGCTGCTTGGCATTGAGCACGTTATGCGGCAGGCCTTCCTTGCTCAGGATGCCGGAGATGTATTCCGAGTTCTCGATCGACGTTGTTCCGACCAGCACCGGCTGCCCGCGCTCGTAACAAGCGCGAATGTCATTGATGATCGCGCTGTATTTTTCCGCCGCCGTGCGGAACACCTGATCCATGCGGTCATCGCGAACCATCGGACGGTGGGTCGGGATGATCACGGTTTCGAGGCCGTAAATCTGCTGGAACTCGTAGGCTTCGGTGTCAGCCGTACCGGTCATGCCGGAAAGTTTCCCGTACATGCGGAAATAATTCTGAAAGGTGATCGTGGCCAGCGTCTGGTTTTCGCGCTGGATATCCACGCCCTCCTTGGCTTCGATGGCCTGGTGCAGACCCTCGGACCAGCGACGACCGGGCATCAGCCGCCCGGTGAACTCGTCGACGATGATGATTTCGTTGTTCTGCACTACATACTGCTGGTCGCGGTGAAACAAATTTTGCGCGCGCAACGCTGCATTCAGGTGATGCATCAAGCCGATGTTTGCCGCCTCGTACAGGCTGCCGCCTTCGGGCAGCAAGCTGGCTTGCGCGAGCAGGGTCTCGGCGTGCTCATGACCTTCCTCGGACAGCACCACCTGGTTGCCCTTTTCATCCACCCAGTAGTCACCCGGCGCCTTCTCGTCCTTCTGCCGCACCAGTTTGGGCGTCACCACATTCATCTGCACATAAAGGTCGGTGGTATCTTCGGCCTGCCCGGAAATGATCAGCGGCGTGCGGGCCTCGTCGATGAGGATCGAATCGACCTCATCGACAATGGCAAACGCGAGCCCGCGCTGCACCTTTTCCGACAACTCGTAGACCATGTTGTCACGCAGGTAATCAAAACCGAATTCGTTATTGGTGCCGTAAGTGATGTCGGCACGGTAGGCCTCCTGCTTGCGCCCGTGCTCCATCTGCGACAGGTTGACGCCGACGCTGAGGCCGAGGAAGCGGAAAATGCGACCCATCCAGTCGGCATCACGCTGCGCCAGGTAGTCGTTGACCGTCACAACGTGTACGCCGGTACCGGCCAGTGCATTCAGGTATGCCGGCAGCGTGGCCACCAGGGTTTTGCCCTCGCCGGTGCGCATCTCGGCAATTTTGCCGTTATGCAATGCGATGCCGCCGACCAGCTGCATGTCGAAATGGCGCATGCCCAATACGCGTTTTCCCGTTTCGCGCACCACGGCAAACGCTTCAGGAAGGATGGCATCGAGGGCGGCGCGGCGACGGCTGTCGAGCGCGGA
This sequence comes from Betaproteobacteria bacterium, assembly GCA_043752435.1. GTDB lineage: Bacteria > Pseudomonadota > Gammaproteobacteria > Burkholderiales > SG8-41. The sequence goes on along the minus strand of JAYUYQ010000077.1, from coordinate 27,515 downwards.
AGTCTGCCCGCTTTGCGCGCCGCTGGCAGACGCTCCGTCATCCGCGACGGCTTTGTTGATGCGCTCGCGGAATTCACTGGTCTTGGCGCGCAGCGCATCATCGGACAACGCCGCGATTTGCGGTTCCAGAGCATTGATCTCGCGCACTGTGCGCCGGTATTGCTTGAGCAACCGTTCATTGCGGCTGCCGAACACTTTCTTCAATAAACCGGTAATCATGAACATCCTGAATAAAAAAGGGGTGGGATAATCCCACCCCTGTAATTCTCGCGCTCAGTGCCGCTGTTCAGCCGGGTAATTGCAGAAACTGCGAGGGATTCCTCGCCGCACCGCGCTGGCGCACTTCAAAATGCAGATGGGATCCCGTTGCGCGACCCGTTCTTCCCACATCGGCGATTCGCGAACCTCGCAACACCACGTCGCCGACTTTCACCAGACGCTTCGATGCATGGGCGTACCGGGAGATCAGATCATTGCCGTGATCGATCTCAACCATATTACCATATTGGGGGTGAAATTCTGAGTAGACCACGACGCCTGCAGCCGCCGCATAAATCGGCGTGCCATCCTCGGCCATGAAGTCTATTCCCTCGTGAAACGCGCGCTGTCCGGTGAACGGATCGATGCGCCAGCCGTAGTTCGATGAATACCAGCCGCCCTCAACCGGGAGCTTGGTCGGAATCAGTTTTTTCCTGGCGCTCTCCAGTGTGAACATCGACTCCAGCAGGCCCAGCTTGTCGCCACGATCTTCCAATTGCTGCGTCAACAGATCCATCTGCCGGGTAAAGTCGCCGAGTGAAAGATTCTGGCTGGGCACCGATGAAATCGCTCCACCGCGGCCCGGCACCTCATTGAACATCAGGTCCTGCGGCTTGAAACCGGCGAGCTTGGCCAGGCGCTCACCCAGGGTATCCAAGCGCAATAACTGCGCTTGCATCTGTCCCAGCTGGACGGCCATCGCATTCAGGTTATCCTGCAGATAGGACTGGTTTTTTTCTTGCTGCCGCTGGTGGATGGAAACCAGCATGTCCTTGACGTAAGGAATATTAAGTTCCGCCGCAAAGCGCAGAATCCCGTAATTGAGCGCCCCGGCGAGAGCCAGCACCATAAACCCCATGACCGCAACGGCACCCGCTAGATGCAGCCATCCCAGCGTGATGGTTCGCGCTTTTGGCAGTTTTTCTGAAACCAGAATAATATTCACGGCCACTCTCCCTTACCGCCATGCCCACCCGCAAACTCAGCGCCCTGATCATCGATAACGCAGGTTTAACGGCACTCACCCGGGCAACGCAGTGCATCACAGCACTGCAACGGCTTTATGCGGTCTGCGCGCCCCCTGACATGGTTCGGGCAAGCCGTGTGGTCAATAACCGGGACGGCATGCTGGTCATAGCGACAGACAACGGAGCAATCGCGGCCAAACTACGTCAACAGGCACCCCGACTGCTCAAGAATATGCAAAAACAGGGGGGTGAGGTTACTGGAATCCGGGTGCAAGTTCAAGTTGAACGCAGCACTCCGGCACCGCGAATCCGAACCCAAAAAACACCGTTAACCATTGATTCTATTAACAATTTTGAAAGGCTGTCAAAGCAAGTCAAAGATCCCGACCTGGGTTCAGCACTAGCCCGATTTGCCGCGCGGCGACGCAGCGATCGTTGACGGACGGGCCGGGCAAACCGGCCGTCAAACCACCATCAATAGACGCTCGGCGATGTAAAACACCATCAGCAGTGCCACAAACACCAGGGTGCCGAGGAAAATCCGCCACGCTAAACGCAGATAGCGCTGCTCCCGCCTGAGTGCATACAGGGCCAGCGACACGCCGATCGCAATCAACGCAAAAATACCAACCAAACGGAGGATCAGCATGGAAAACGCCGGAAATCAGTAGCAGGCCGCAGCGACTGGCCCGGAATCAGGCAAGCTGAGGCTGCCAGGCGAGGAACGGCGGCGCGTCCTCGGTACGGTCGAAACTGACGTATTCCCACGCCTGGGGTTGCTCCAGCAGATGACGTAACAACCGGTTGTTCATGGCGTGGCCGGACTTGTGCCCGCTGAATGCACCGATCAGCGGATGCCCTAGCAGATACAGGTCGCCGATTGCATCCAACACCTTGTGTTTGACGAATTCATTGTCGTAACGCAGGCCGTCGTGGTTAAGCACGCGGTATTCGTCCATGACGATGGCGTTGTCGAGGCTGCCGCCCAGCGCCAAACCCTGTGAACGCATGCTTTCAACATCCTGCATGAACCCAAACGTGCGCGCGCGCGCCACTTCCTTGACATAGGACGTCGTGGCGAAATCAACAACCACCGATTGCGCGCCGGGCTCGAACACCGGATGCGCATAATCAATGGCCAGTTCCAGTCGGAAACCATTGTGCGGGTCGAAACGTACCCACTTGTCGCCGTCGCGAACCTCAACGGGCTTGAGGATACGGATGAACTTTTTCGCTACTTCCTGCTCCTCGATGCCCGCCGACTGCAGCAGAAATACAAAGGGGCCGGCGCTGCCATCCATGATCGGCACTTCCGGCGCAGTGACATCCACCCAGACATTGTCCACACCCAAACCGGCCAGCGCCGACATCAGATGTTCCACGGTGGAGACGCGCACGCCGTCTTTTTCCAGGCAAGACGACAGACGCGTATCGTGAACCGCGTAAGGATCCGCCCTGATCTCGACCGGCGGGTCAAGATCAATGCGCCGGAACACAATACCGGTATGCGGCTGCGCCGGACGCAGGGTTAAATGAACCTTCTCGCCCGTATGCAGACCCACGCCGGTGGCGCGAATCACGTTTTTTAATGTGCGCTGCTTGATCACGTTTTAATGAATCGTTTTAACGTTTTACCAATAATTGTTCACCAATCTAACGCTTTGACCATGGTGCACCATAATCCGGAAAGCATGCGAAGTTTATCATAATGCCGCACTGCAGCACAGGCGTCGGCCCGTCATTCAGACCGGCGCAAAGCTCCGCCGTTCCAGCCCAATCCTCCCTCCAGATTTCAGTCGGCCTGTTTGCGCAAAAATGCCGGGATATCGAGCATGTCGACGCCGGACTGGCGCATGGCTTCAACCGTCGCGTCACGGTTACGGCGGCGGATCACGGCCGGCTGTTCCAGTGCGTTGTAGTCGACTTCCATGATCATGTTGTCGGTGCCGGTTTTCTGCGCCATCACGATCATCGGTTTTGCGTTTTGCCGAATCAGCGGCTTCCCAAGGCCGGTCGCCACGATCGTTACCCGCAGGGCATCTTCGAGGCTTTCGTCATAGACGGTGCCGACGATGACGGTCGCTGAATCCGCAGCAAAAGCCTTGATGGTTTCCATAACGTCATACATTTCCTGCAGCTGAAATGTCGCCTTGCTGGCGGAGATATTCACCAGCACGCCACGCGCGTCGGAAATATTAATGTCTTCCAGCAGCGGGCAAGCCACCGCCTGCTCGGCCGCTTCGCGCGCACGTCCGATACCGGCGGCCTTTGCGGATCCCATCATCGCCATGCCCATCTCGCCCATCACGGTGCGCACGTCGGCAAAATCGACGTTGATCATGCCGGGGCAGCTGATAATTTCGGCGATGCCGGCGACTGCGCCGTGAAGAACGTCATTGGCCGCGCGAAATGCTTCATCCAGCGTGATCGAGTTGCCGAGGACCTGCATCAACTTGTCGTTGGGGATCACGATCAGCGAATCGACATGCTGCGCCAGCGCGTCCAGGCCTTCCTGCGCCAGGCGCTGTCGTTTGCCCTCGAAAGCGAACGGCTTGGTGACCACGGCTACTGTCAGGATGCCCATCTCCTTGGCGACTTCGGCCACCACCGGTGCAGCACCCGTGCCGGTACCCCCGCCCATGCCCGCGGTCAGGAATAACATGTCCGCGCCGGAGATCATCTCTGCGATGCGCTCCCGATCCTCAAGTGCAGCCTGGCGACCGATCTCTGGATTGGCGCCAGCGCCCAGCCCCTTGGTAATTTCACTGCCCAGTTGCAGCTGTGTCTTCGCCTGATTGCGCTTGAGCGCCTGAGCGTCCGTATTGGCGCAGATGAACTCCACGCCCTGCACGCCCTGGACGATCATGTGGTCCACCGCATTGCCGCCGCAACCACCGACCCCGATCACCTTGATTACCGCTTCCTGCGCTTGTGCATCAATCAGTTCAATCATGTGAATCTCCTTTATACGCAAACAAAATAACGTTGAAAATAAATAATCCCGCCATCCCGTAAAAACCTTCGAACAAATCCTTACTTACCGCTGCAATCATCAAAATCAGAAATTCCCCGTAAACCAGTGTTTCATCCGTTCCAGCACCTGCTGGAAGCTGTTGACATGCATGCGCGCGGCATCGCGCTGTCGATGCTCATTGGCGCCCGCAATCAGCAGGCCGACCCCCGTCGCATAACGGGTGCTGCGCACTACTTCGGCAAGGCCTCCCGTGTAATGCGGCAAGCCGATGCGCACCGGCATGTGAAAAATCTCCTCACCCAGTTCGACCATGCCGCGCATCGCGCTGGAGCCGCCGGTCAGCACAACACCCGAGGACAGAAGCTCCTCGTAACCGCTGCGCCGCAGTTCCGTCTGCACCAGCGAGTACAGCTCCTCAACTCGTGGCTCGATGACTTCGGACAGGGTCTTGCACGAGAGCTGACGCGAACTGCGGTCGCCGACACCCGGCACATCAACCATCTCCTGCGGGTCGGCCAGTTGCGACAGTGCGCAGCCGAAACGTTGCTTGATGTCCTCGGCGTCCTTGGTCGGCGTGCGCAAGGCCATCGCGATGTCGTTGGTGATCTGGTCGCCGGCAATCGGGATCACCGCGGTATGGCGGATCGCACCGTGGGTAAACACCGCCATGTCTGTGGTTCCGCCACCAATGTCGATCAAACAGACACCAAGGTCTTTTTCATCGTCCGACAGCACCGCAACGGATGAGGCCAGCGGCTGCAGGATCAAGTCGTTGACTTCCAGGCCGCAACGACGCACACACTTGATGATGTTCTGCGCCGCGGACACCGCACCGGTAACGATATGCACCTTGACCTCGAGTCGCACCCCCGACATGCCCAACGGCTCGCGCACGTCCTCCTGACCATCGATGATGAATTCCTGATTGAGCACATGCAGGATCTGCTGATCGTTCGGGATCTGCACCGCCTTGGCGGTCTCGATCACCCGGTCGATGTCCATCTGCGCGACCTCCTTGTCCTTGATCGCGACCATGCCCTGCGAGTTGAAACTCTTGATGTGGTTGCCGGCGATGCCGGTATAAACCTCGCGGATTTTGCAATCGGCCATCAGCTCCGCCTCCTCCAGTGCGCGCTGGATGGCATTGACCGTGGTTTCGATGTTGACCACCACGCCCTTTTTCAAACCGCGCGAGGGGTGGCTGCCCATGCCGATGATTTCGAAGCCGCCCTCGGGTTTGAGTTCGGCGACAATGGCGACGATCTTCGACGTACCGATGTCGAGTCCGACCACCAATTTCTTGTTTTCCCTGGTTTTGTTCATGGTCCCTGTCATTTCCTAAGCTCCGCGCTTTTGCCGGGGTTCTGTTGCAGGCGGCAGACCCGGTACCCGCGCAGCAAATCCATTGGCGTAGCGCAAATCGACGCGGTCTACGGGGCTGGTCATGCGCGCAATCGTCCGCGGATAAGTGACGACAAACCGCCGCAGCCGCGCTTCAACCTGTTCTCGCCCGAGATCCAGAGTCATGCCGTCGTCGAGCCGGATCTGCCACGCGCGCCGCGGCGACACGTTTATTTCACGGGGTATTTTTTCAATTGTTGCCAGGCTGCGCCGGAACAAGTCGTACTGGATGGTCATTTCCTTGGCGGATCCTGCAGGGCCATTGAATACCGGCAAGGCGCCGTCGAACGCCGCTTCAAAGACTTCGCCATGGACATTGACCAGAGCATCCTTGCCCCAGCGCGCCAGCGGCCGGTGTTCCGTCAACGCAACCTCCAGCCCGCCCGGCCACTGCCGGCGTAAATCGGCGCTGCGCACCCACGGCATTTTCTCGAAAGCCGCGCGGGCCGATCCCAGCTGCAGCGTGAACAACGTGCCGCGCACTTCGCGACGGACGATCTCCTCGACTTGTTCGCGAGTGACATGCACCAGCGGCGTCACCACGCGCACTGCATTGATTGAAAACGCCGGCAGGCGCACGGCGTAGGCCACGCCGGCATACAGCAGGCCGAGCAAGGCCGCGACAAACAGCAGATCGGCCAAAGTGTTAAGCGCTGCGGGCTTATCCCACATGGGCCAGCTCCAGTATCCGTACCACCAGATCGGTGAATGACAACCCCGCCTGCTTCGCCGCCATCGGCACCAGGCTGTGCCCGGTCATGCCCGGCGAAGTATTCATTTCGAGGAACTGTACGCTGCCGTCGGTGCGACGGATCAGGTCGGCGCGCCCCCAGCCGGCACAGCCCAGCGCCCGCGCGCTCTTCATCACCAGCTCACGGATGCGCTGCTCCTCGGCATCGGGCAGTCCGCAGGGGCAGTGGTATTTGGTGTTGTCGTTGAAATACTTGTTCTGGTAATCGTAATTGCCCTGCGGCGCCTCAATGCGAATCAGCGGAAGGGCCGTTTCGCCGAGGAACCCGGCGGTCAGCTCCTGCCCGCTGATGAATTCCTCCGCCATCACCAGCGGATCATGCTTCGCCGCCGTGGCATACGCCTGCGGCAGATCCGTCGCCTGCAGCACCTTGGTCAGCCCGATGGTCGAACCTTCGCGCACCGGCTTGACGATCAGCGGCAGGCCGAGACGGCCGGCCACGCCGGCCCAGTCGCTCTGCGCGTCGATCACTTCGAAACGCGGCGTCGGAATGCCCGCAGCGGTCCACACCATTTTTGTGCGCACCTTGTCCATGGCCAGCGCCGAAGCCATCACGCCGCTGCCGGTGTACGGGATGCGCATCAGCTCCAGCGCACCCTGCACCGTACCGTCCTCGCCGTAACGCCCGTGCAGCGCGATGAACACCCGCGCAAAGCCATCGCGCTTCAACTCGAAGATTTCCCGCTCGGCGGGATCAAAGGCATGGGCATCCATACCGGTTTTGCACAAGGCTTCAAGCACGTTGCCACCGCTCATCAGCGATATTTCACGCTCGGCGCTCAAGCCGCCCATCAACACCGCGATTTTTCCGAATCCACTCATGCCTGTTGCGCTTTCCCCGTCATGCCCGCTCCCCGATCACCCGCACTTCGCGCTCCAGCGCGACGCCAAAACGTTGCTGTACCGTGTACTGCGCGAGTTCGATCAAGGCCTCGATATCCGCAGCGCTCGCACCACCGGCGTTGACGATGAAGTTCGAGTGTTTCGCCGAAATGGCCGCGCCACCGATCCTCCGGCCCTTCAGGCCGCAGGCTTCGATCAGCCGCGCCGCGTGGTCACCCGGCGGATTGCGGAATACCGACCCGGCATTGGGTTCCCCAAGCGGTTGGGCGGCAATACGCTGCGAGAGCAGGGTTTTTATTTTTGCCCGCGCCTCGACCCCATCGCCGCGCGGCAGACGGAAGGTCGCGGACACAAACCATTCCTCGGCGTCATCGTGTTTAAGGGCGCTGCTGCCCGGGATGTTCGACAACTGCCGGCAGCGGCGCTCGACGCTGCGATAACCGACGGTGTAATGGCCGGGGGTGCGCACACGCAGCACGCCGGCGCGGTCTATGGTTTCAACCTGGGCCACGATGTCCCAGGTTTCGCCGCCATAACAACCCGCATTCATCGCCACCGCGCCGCCGACGGTTCCCGGAATGCCGGCAAGGAATTCCGCGCCAGCGAGGTTGCTCAATGCCGCGACACGCGCCACCTTGGGACTCGCCACGCCGGCCTGTGCCGTGATTTCGCCACCCATCGGCGCGGTCAGCACCACCCGCACATCGCGCAGCGCCCAGTGCGTGAAAATCACCGTGCCGTCGTAGCCACCATCGCGCACCAGCAGGTTGCTGCCCAGCCCCACCATGTAAACCGGTTCACCATCGGGCAAGCCGCGCAGGAACACCGCCATGTCATCGAGGTCAGCCGGCGCATAAGCACAGCGGGCGCGCCCCCCTGCGCGCCAGCTGACATGACGCGCCATGGGCTCGTCGCGACACAAGGTGCCGCGCAGCCCCTGTTTCCGTATCTGTTCCTGCTCGCTCATGTTCATGTCTTTGTTTCGCTCAAGTCCGGCATTCCGGCTCACGCGGCATCCTTCGCCAGCTTGCCCGCGACCGTGCCGATCGAACCAGCCCCCATCGCCAGCACCACATCGCCATCACGCGCCGCACCGGAAATCGCCACCGGCAGATCCGTCACCTGCTCGACAAACACCGGTTCCACCTTGCCCAGCACACGCACCGCGCGCACCAGCGCGCGACCATCTGCGGCAACAATCGGTGCCTCACCGGCTGGATACACTTCCGTCAGCAACAACGCATCGACATCGGACAGCACGCGGGCAAAATCCTCGAAACAATCACGCGTCCGCGTATAGCGGTGCGGCTGGAACGCCAGCAGCAGGCGCCTTCCGGGAAACGCACCACGTGCCGCGGCGATCGTCGCTGCCATTTCCACCGGGTGGTGACCGTAGTCGTCAATCAGTTCAAAGGCGCCGCCGCCGGACAGCCGGATCGCGCCGTGGCGCTGGAAGCGGCGACCCACGCCCTTGAACTCGGCCAGTGCCTTGACGATGTTTTCGTCTGCCACGCCGACTTCCATGCCGACGGCGATCGCCGCCAGCGCGTTCAGTACGTTATGCACACCCGCCAGGTTCAGCGTGATATCGAGATCGGGCAGGCGTCGGCCGTTACTGCGCAACACGCGGAAACGCATGCGCCCGGCATCGGCTGTCACCGCGGTCGCACGCACCTGCGCACTTTCGCTCAATCCATAAGTCACCACGGTTTTGGTGAGCTTCGGCATGATCGCGCGCACATTGGCGTCGTCGGTGCACAACACGGCCACGCCATAGAACGGCAGGCGCTCGACAAAATCGACAAAGGCCTGCTTCAACTTGTCCAGCGAGTGGTCGTAGGTCTCCATGTGGTCGGCGTCGATATTGGTGACGACCGACAACACCGGCTGCAAATGAAGGAACGAGGCATCCGATTCGTCGGCTTCGGCGACGATGAACTCACCGGCACCCAGACGGGCGTGCGCGCCGGCGCTCTCCAGCCGGCCGCCGATGACAAAGGTCGGATCCAGTCCGCCCTCGGCCAGCACGCTGGCAGCGAGACTGGTGGTTGTGGTTTTGCCATGCGTGCCAGCCACTGCGATGCCCTGTTTCAGCCGCATTAGTTCCGCCAGCATCAGCGCCCGCGGCACCACGGGCACATGCCGGGCGCGCGCCGCCACCACCTCCGGGTTGTCGGCCTTGACCGCACTGGAAATCACCACGACATCGGCCGTGGCTACATGCTCCGCAGCATGGCCGATGTGGACCAGCGCGCCGAACCCGACCAGGCGGCGCGTGGCATTGCTTTCGCCGAGGTCGGAGCCGCTGACCGCATAACCCAGATTCAGCAGGACTTCAGCGATGCCGCTCATGCCGGCGCCGCCGATGCCCACGAAGTGCACTTGTCGAACCTTGTGGCGCATTACCGGATCATCTCCTTCAACGCCCGCGAATCGGCGGCGGGCCATGCTCGCGGCCGGTCGCATCCCGCGCAAACCCCATGCGCGGGGCCCTGCTTCCTGCTCGCATGGGCCCCACCTCTGCCCACGAAGTGCACTTGTCGGACTTTGTGTCTCATGCCGTGGCAAGCTCCGTGCAAAATTCGGCCACTTTCTGCGCGGCATCCGGTTTACCCACGGCGCGCGCAGCACGCGCCATCTCCAGCAATTTGGTCCGGGTCAGCCCGCGCAAGGTTTCCGCCAGCGACTGCGGCGTCAGTGTTGCCTGTGGCATCAGCAATGCAGCGCCGCGATCTGCCAGATACACGGCATTGCGCGTCTGATGGTCATCCGCAGCGTATGGGAAAGGCACCAAGATGCTGCCGACCCCGGCCACGGCGAGTTCGGTGATCGTGGTAGCCCCGGCGCGGCAGATCACCAGATCGGCTGCACCATAACGCGACGCCATGTCGTCGATGAAATCTACGATCTCGGCGTCAACGCCGGCGCTGCGATAGGTCTCGCGTAACGCCGCCACGTGTGCCCTACCGGCCTGATGCGTCACTACCGGCCGCTCGCCCTGTACCAGCAGCGCCAGCGCCTGCGGCACCGTTACATTGAGTGCTTTGGCACCGAGGCTGCCGCCGACAACCAGAACCCGCAGCGGTCCTCTGCGGTTGGCGAAACGCGCTTCGGGCGGCGCCAGGTTAACGATATCGGAACGCACCGGATTGCCCGACCAGATCACATCAACCCGGCCGTTGAAGGCATCGGGAAACGCCGCCAGCACGCGATCGGCAACACCGGCCAGCACGCGGTTGGCAAGACCCGGAATGGCATTCTGTTCATGAATCACCAGCGGCTTGCCGAGCAAAGCCGCCATCATGCCGCCGGGAAATGCTGCGTAGCCGCCCATGCCCAGCACCACATCGGGGCGATGGCGGAAAATGGCCATCGCGCTCTGCCAGAACGCAATCAACAACGACGCCGGCAGCAACAGCTTGCGCAGCAGACTCTTGCCGCGAATACCGCCGAAACGGATCCACACCGTTGCATAACCGCGCGGCGGAATCAGCCGCTCTTCCATGCCGCCGCGGGCGCCAAGCCAGACCACGTTCCAGCCGCGACCGTGCAGCACCTCCGCAACTGCCAGCGCCGGAAAAATATGCCCGCCGGTGCCCCCGGCCATGACGAGAATGGTCCGGCTCATACCGTGAACCCCCTCGCGAGCTGTCGGTTTTCCCAATCGATGCGCAGCAGCACCGCGAGCGCGCAGCAGGTCGCCAGGATCGCGCTGCCGCCGAACGACAGCAGCGGCAATGTCAGGCCCTTGGTCGGCAACACGCCCATGTTGACGCCCATGTTGATGATGGCCTGCACGCCAATCCACAAGCCGATGCCCTGCGCCACCAGCGTGGCATACGGACGCTCAAGGTCGGACGCGCGACGGCCGATCGCAAAGGCCCGCCAGACAATCCACGCGAACAACAGCGTCAATGTCAGCACACCGACGAAACCAAGCTCTTCGGCAATCACCGCCAGCAGGAAATCGGTGTGCGCCTCGGGCAGGTAAAACAGTTTTTCGACACTGGCGCCGAGCCCTACACCAAACCACTCGCCGCGGCCGAAGGCGATCAGAGCATGCGACAGCTGATAACCCTTGCCGTACGGATCGGCCCACGGATCCATAAACCCGATCACGCGCTGCATGCGGTATGGGCTGCTCCAGATCAGCAGCAGGAAGCCGATCAGGAGCATCACGATCAGCCCCGCGAACAGCCGCCAGTTCATGCCACCAAGAAACAGGATGCCCATCGCAATCACGGTAATCACCGCAAAGGCGCCGAAATCGGGTTCGCGCAGCAGCAGTCCGCCGGCCAGCAGCATTACCCCGGCCATCGGCAAAAATCCCTTGCGCAGGCTGTGCATAAACGCGGCCTTGCGCACGGTGTAATCGGCGGCGTAAAGGACGACGCACAACTTCATTAATTCCGAAGGCTGCAGATTGGCGAACCCCAGCGGCAGCCAGCGGCGGCTGCCGTTGACTTCGCGCCCGATGCCGGGAATCAGCACCAGCGCCAGCAATAACAGGCCGACAACAAACAGGATGGGCGCGGCGCGCTGCCAGATGCGCACAGGCACCTGAAACACCAGGCCAGCGGCCACCAGGCTGATCAGCACATAAGCCGCATGCCGGCTCAGGTAATACATCGCGTTGTTGCCGGTAACGCGACTGGCTTCGGCAATCGCAATTGACGCGGAGTACACCATGACCATGCCAAACCCGAGCAGTAACACGGTGACCCAGATCAGCGCGCTGTCATACTCCTGCCCCGCGCTGCGCGGATTAACGGGATGGTTGAGGATGGCGAAACTCACGCATACCTCCGCTGCAGCGCCGCCACCGCAGCGGCAAACACTTCCGCACGATGGATGTAATTGCGGTACATGTCGTAACTCGCGCAGGCGGGCGACAGCAACACTGCATCACCAGCCTTCGCGACATTGAAGGCGAGCTCCACCGCCTGTTCCATATCAGCAGCACGCAACAGCGGCACCCGGTTGCCGATCGCCTCGGCAATGCGTCCGGCGTCACGTCCGATCAACACGACGGCGCGCGCCTTGTGTTGCGCAGCCTTGGCGAGCGGCGCGAAATCCTGACCTTTGCCATCCCCGCCGGCGATCAACACCACCGGCTGCGGCATACCGTTCAACGCGGCAACCGTGGCCCCGACGTTGGTGCCCTTGGAATCGTCGTAAAACAGTATATCATTGATTTTATTGATGTTTTTAACGCGGTGCGGCAGTCCGTCAAACTCTCGCCAAGCCTTGACGATGGCGCCATCCGTAACTCCGATGGCGCGACACAAGGCACCCGCCGCCAGCGCATTGGCGGCGTTATGCAAACCGGCGACGCGCAATGCGGCCACTGGAGCCAGCGCGACATCACCGCGCACCAGCATCTGTTCCCTGCCCGTTCCACTGATACCCCAGGCTTCCGCATCGTGCGCAGCATCCATTCCGAAACTCACCACGCGGCGACCAGACTGCGCCATACCTTCGCTCCAGGCGTCCTGACGATTGAGCACCTGCGTGCCGTCGCCGGCGAAGATGCGGCTTTTCGCGGCAGCATATTCGCGCATGCCGTCATAACGATCGAGGTGATCCTCGGACAGATTTAATACCGTCGCCGCACGCGGTTGCAGTGATATCGTGCTTTCCAGCTGAAAACTCGACAGCTCCAGCACAAACACACCGGGCTGCAGTGCGCCTTTTTCGGCACCCTCTTCGATTTCGGTCAATGCATCGAGTACCGGCAAACCGATGTTGCCCGCCACCACCGGACGCAACGCTGCGGCTTTACAGATTTCACCCGCCAGCGCTGTCACCGTGCTTTTGCCGTTGGAACCGGTGATCGCGATCACCGGCGGCGCATCACTGCGCGCGGCCAGCGCCTGCGCGAACAGTTCCACATCGCCCACCACCGGCACACCGCGTGCAGCAGCCTGCGCGATGGCGCCGCCCCGGCGATCGACACCCGGACTCACCGCGATCATATCGACACCGTCAACATCGGGTGCCACGCCAAGTGCGAGGGACACCTGCGGCAATTCCCGGCGCAGCGCTGCCGCATGTGGCGGCGCTGCACGGCTGTCCGTCGCGCGCACGTCGGCACCGCGACGCTGCAGCCAGCGCGCCATCGACAACCCGGTATCACCGAGACCAACCACCATTACGCGTGCACCCTTAAGGTCATACATCAATTACAGTCCGCATCCCGTTTTGCATCCTGCTTGGCGTTCCCTGCTAGCGCAGCTTCAACGTCGAGAGCCCGATTAACACCAGCATCATCGTGATGATCCAGAAGCGAACGACGACCTGATTTTCTTTCCAGCCCTTTAATTCATAGTGGTGGTGCAGCGGCGCCATTCGGAATATCCGTTTGCCGGTCAGCTTGAATGACGCCACCTGCAGCATCACTGACAGGGTCTCGACAACAAACACGCCACCCATGATGAACAGCACGATTTCCTGGCGCACGATGACGGCGATTGTGCCCAGCGCAGCACCGAGCGCCAGCGCGCCGACGTCGCCCATGAATACTTCCGCGGGATAGGCGTTAAACCACAAAAAGGCGAGGCCTGCGCCGGCCATGGCGCCGCAGATCACCGTCAGTTCGCCAGCACCCGGGATATAGGGAAAGGCCAGGTATTTGGCGAACACGGCATTGCCGGCCACGTAGGCAAAAATGCCGAGCGCGCTGCCGACCATCACCGTCGGCATGATCGCGAGACCGTCGAGACCATCGGTCAGATTGACCGCGTTGCTGGTACCGACAATTACCAGGTAAGTCATGGTGATGAAACCGATGGCGCCCAGCGGATACGTCACCTGCTTGAAAAACGGCACGATGAATTCGGTCTGCGCCGGCAGGTTGGTCGAATAGGCAATGAACACCGCCGCACCAAGGCCGATCACTGACTGCCAGAAAAACTTCACCCGCGCTGACAACCCCTTCGGATTGCGATGCACCACCTTGCGGTAGTCGTCAACCCAGCCGATGGCGCCGAAACCGATGGTAACGACCAATACCACCCAGACAAAACGGTTCTGCAGATCCGCCCACAGCAGCGTGGTGATGATGATCGACACCAGGATCAGCGCGCCACCCATGGTCGGCGTGCCAGCTTTCACCAGATGGGTTTGCGGACCGTCGTCGCGCACCGCCTGGCCGATCTTTAACGCCGTCAGCCTGCGGATCAGCGCAGGCCCGACGATGAAGGAAATCATCAGCGCCGTCAGACAGGCCAGCACTGCGCGCAACGTGAGGTAACTGAACACGTTGAAGGCGCGGGCGTACTGTTCCAGCCATTGCGCCAGCTCAAGCAGCATCGCTTATGCCCCCGCTTATTAAATTTCCTGTCGCAGCCTCTATACTGCGCACGACACGTTCCATCTGCATGAAGCGCGAACCCTTGACCAGCAGCGCGGTATGCGGACCAAGCGCGCCCTCGACATCGGCCAGCAACTCCTCGATGCGCGGGTAATGCCGGCCGCCGGCGCCAAAGGCTCGCGCCGTCACTGCCGCGAGTTCCCCCAGCGCGTACAAACCGTCAATGCCGGCATCGCGCGCATAAACGCCCACTTCTTCATGGAACGTCGCGCCCTGTGTGCCGACTTCGCCCATGTCCCCCAGCACCAGCAACTTGCGTCCGGGCGCCCGCGCCAGCACATCGATCGCCGCGCGCACTGAATCCGGGTTCGCGTTATAGGTGTCGTCGATCAGCATGGTGCCGCTGCGTCCTGTTTTGATCTGCAAGCGGCCCTTGACCGCGACAAACCGGGTCAGCGCGCGCGAGCAGGCCGCCAGCGATGCGCCGGCCGCCGTGGCTGCAGCAATTGCGGCCAACGCATTGCGCACGTTGTGTTCACCCGCCAGCGGCAGCTCAAAAGCAGCGTTCTCCTCGGGCGTGGTGACTTCGAGTTGCGACGACGCCGCCTGCATCCGGCATTGGGTACGAACTGCGGCAGCCTGCTGCAGACCGAAGTCGCGCACGCGGCGTGCGCCGGCAGCGCTACGCCACACAGCGGCGTGGGCATCGTCGGCATTGATCACCGCCACGCCGTCTTCCGGTAACGCACTGATCAGACTTGCGTGTTCGACAGCAACATCAGCCACCGAACGCATGAATTCCTGATGTTCGCGCTGCGCATTATTGATCACCGCAATCGTTGGCGCCGCAATCGCCGCCAGTTGCGTGGTTTCCCCGGGATGATTCATGCCGACCTCGACCACAGCCACGCGATGCGCCTCACGCAATGCGAGCAAGGTCAGCGGCAAACCGATATGGTTATTGAGGTTGCCGCGAGTGGCCAGCACTGCCGCATCGCCAAAATGCGCACGCAAGCAGGCTGCGATCATTTCCTTGACCGTAGTTTTGCCATTGGAGCCGACGACTGCAATCAGTGGAATGTTGAATTGCCGGCGCCAATACCCCGCCAGTGCGCCGAGGGCAACGGTGGTGTCGGCCACTGCGGCCACCGGCAGCGTAACGGTGCGCACATATGCGCGATCTACTAGCGCGGCCACAGCACCAGCCGCAGCAGCCTGCACTACAAAATCATGTCCGTCGTATTTTTCTCCGCGCAGCGCGATAAACAGGTCGCCTTTTTTCAGGGTACGGCTGTCGCTACACACGTCGTGAAAGCGCACATCTGCGCCAAGCACTGTGCCACCAAGTTCTGCCGCTGCATGAGCCAGGGTCATCACCGTGCGCTCCCGGCCAGCGCGGCACGCACCACCACCGCATCGCTGTAACGGCGCCTAACGCCGCGGATTTCCTGGTAACGCTCGTGGCCTTTGCCGGCGATCAGTACAATGTCGCCGCGCCGCGCCTGCGCCAGCGCAAGCACAATCGCCTGGCGCCGATCTGCGATCTGTTCATGTTTTCCGGATACGCCTTCGGCAATCTCGGCAATGATGGTCTGCGGATCTTCGCTGCGCGGATTGTCGCTGGTGATGATCACCGCATCGGCAATACGCGAGGCCACAGCACCCATCAGCGGGCGTTTGCCACGATCTCTCTCACCGCCGCAGCCGAACACACAGAACAGCCGGGCGCGTTGGCCGGCAGCGCTGCGCAGGCTGCGCAATATTTTTTCCAGTGCATCCGGGGTGTGTGCGTAATCGACGATCACCAGCGGCGCGCGGCCGCCACCGTAACGTTCGGTGCGCCCTGGTACCGGCAGCACTTTTTCCAACGCTGCAACCGACTGGTCGAGGCCGACTTCGCTGACCAGCAGCGTCGCCAGCGAACCGAGAAGATTCGCCGCATTAAAACCGCCAATCAGCGGACTGTGCAGTGTTGCCCGTCCCCACGGTGAAGCAATGTCGAAGGACACGCCGTCGAGACTGAGGCGCAGGTTGCGGCCTTGAACGCAGGGCAGGGAGGCGCGCGCCGTTCGCGCCTGGAAACCATACCCCAGCGCTTTGGCGCGTTTGTGCTTCCAGCAAAGTGCTAGTTCGCGACCGAAGGCATCGTCGAGATTCAGTACGGCATGACCGAGTGTCGGCCAACGGAACAGCCGCGTTTTCGCCGCCTGGTAGCGTCGCATCGTGCCGTGATAATCGAGGTGATCACGCGTCAGGTTGGTCAGCAGCGCGACATCGAATTCGACGCCGGACAAGCGATCCTGGTCGAGCCCATGGGAAGACGTTTCCATGCACACGGCACGCGCTCCCTTGCGCACCATGGCGCGCAGACGCGCATGCAGCGTCACCGCGTCCGGCGTGGTATTGATGGTATGGACCGACGCATCCAGGCGACCCGGGAAACCGCTGCCCAGCGTACCGATCACCGCGCATTTGCGTTTCGCGCGGTTCAGTGACTGAGCAATCCACTGGCTGCAAGAAGTTTTGCCGTTAGTGCCGGTGACGCCGATGGCCCACAGTTTCGCACTGGGTTTGCCATAAACCTCGCTGGCAATGACACCAGCCTGGCGGCGCAACTGCGCAACGCCGAGGTTCGGCACCCGCCAGCGCGGATTCCAGGCATAACCGCCTGCCTCCCACAGCACCGAGGCCGCGCCATTGGCAATCGCCTGCGCAATAAAATCACGGCCGTCGCGCGATTCTCCGGGGTAGGCGACGAAAGTATCTCCGGCCCTGACTACCCGACTGTCTGCCGTCAGCCGGCGTACACCCAGCTTGCGCACTGCCGTTTGCATGTCGTTCAGCGCGGCGGCCATCACACCTCCTCCCGCACCAGCGGCACGTCTTCGGGCTTGAGCACTGTGGTTTTGGCTGGTGCGTCTGGCGGTACCGCCAGCATGCGCAGAGTCCCTGCGGCGACTTGGCTGAACACTGGCGCAGCCACTGCGCCACCGTAGTGCTGCCCGGCGGAAGGTTCGTCGATCATTACTGCGATGATCACGCGTGGCCGCGACGCCGGTGCCATGCCGACAAACGACGCGACGTAGCGGTTGGCGGCATAACCCTTGCCCTCGAGTTTGTGCGCAGTTCCTGTTTTGCCGGCGACCGTGTATCCGGAAATCTGGGCGCCGGGTGCCGTGCCGCCGGGCTG
Source organism: Betaproteobacteria bacterium (assembly GCA_043752435.1). Taxonomy (GTDB): domain Bacteria; phylum Pseudomonadota; class Gammaproteobacteria; order Burkholderiales; family SG8-41. The sequence goes on along the minus strand of JAYUYQ010000077.1, from coordinate 9,818 downwards.
CGCGGCCAGTTCGAGCATTTTGCGCACCGCCAGCGCGGTCTGCGCAGAGACCACGCGCGTACCCGGTACGGGGCTGTCGCGTTTGAGCAAGGTCACCGGATGCAACACGCCATCAGACGCGAATATCGTGTACGAACGTGCAAGCTGCATCAGCGACACCGAAATGCCGTAACCGTAAGACATCGTCGCCTGCTCGATCGGCTTCCAGGTCGCATGGGCGCGCAGGCGGCCCGACACCTCACCAGGAAATCCGGATCGCGGAGGCAAACCAAAGCCGGCGCGGCTGAACAGACTCCACAGCACCTCTGACGACAAGGCCAGCCCTATTTTTGCGGTGCCGACGTTGGACGATTTCTGGATCACCTGCGCCACCGTCAACGCGCCCTGGGGATGCGCGTCATGAATGGTGCGATTGCCGATGGTCAGCTGACCGGGGGCAGTCTGAATCACCGTGCCGGACTGGAACAACCCCGCCTCCAGCGCAGCGGCGGCAGTAAACGGTTTCAGCGTTGAGCCGGGCTCGAAGAGGTCGGTAACCACACGATTTCGGGTACGACTGGCATCCAGCTTGCCGCGGTTATTCGGGTTGTAAGCCGGCAGATTCGCCATCGCCAGAATCTCGCCGGTCTCGGCGTCCAGTACGACGATGCCGCCTGCCTTGGCGCGATGCGCAGCAACAGCCGACTTGAGTTCGCGAAACGCCAGATACTGGATACGCGCATCGATCGACAGCCGGAGCTGCTGTCCGTTCTGCGGCACGCGGATGCTTTCCACGTCCTCGACAATGCGGCCCAGCCGGTCCTTGATCACGCGGCGACTGCCGGATTTCCCGGCCAGCGAGTCTTCGAACGCCAGCTCCAGCGCCTCCTGTCCTTTGTCATCAACACCGGTAAAGCCGATGATATGCGACATCATTTCGCCCGCCGGGTAATAGCGACGGTGTTCGCGCTGCAGAAAAACGCCCGGGATGCCCAGTTGCACCACGCGCTCCGCCTGCTCCGGCGGCAGTTGGCGCTTCAGGTATACAAACTCGCGCTGCGTATTGGACAGCTTGGCACGCAACTCGTCATTGCTGATCTCCAGCAGATTCGCGAGTTTGCGCAGATCCGAGGAATCGGCCTCAATGTCGGCAGGACTGGCTGCCACCGACTCCACAGGAGTTGAAATCGCCAACGGCTCATTGTTGCGATCGACGATCATTCCGCGGCTGGCGCCGATTTCGACAACGCGTGAATAACGCGACTCGCCCTTGCGCTGCAGGAAATCGTTGTTCAGCGCCTGCAGCCACAACGCGCGCCCCGCCAGTGCGACAAACCATACAGCCATCAGCACCAGCAGCAGGTGGGCGCGCCAGGCCGGCAGGCTCGGCGCAGGACCCCGGCCAGCAGGCGGCCTCATGGTCGGGCCTCCGGTGCTGCAACCACCTCAACCCGGTTCGCCGCCGGCAGCCGCATGTTCAGTTCACGGGTGGCGATGCGCTCAATGCGCGCGTGGGTTCCCCAGGTGCCCTGCTCGAGCTGCAACTGGCCCCACTCGACGTCCAGTTGCTTCGCTACTGCCTGCTCTTTCTGCAGCTCGACGAAGAGCTTGCGCGCCTTATGCTGTGAAGACACCAGCGCCATCGCGCACACCATCAGCGCAGCGAGCAGAATGAAGGTCAGACGCGCGGTCATGTTGCCGCCCCATTGCGTTCGGCAACCCGCAGTACTGCGCTGCGCGCACGCGCGTTGGCCGCAACTTCTGCAGCACTGGCGCGCTGCGCACGGCCGATCAGCCGCATCCGCGGCTGCGGCAGATCGCGGGCGCGCACCGGCAACCGCGCCGGCAGCGCGTCTGCCTGCGACTGCGTGCGCAGGAAGCGCTTTACGATGCGATCTTCCAGTGAATGAAAAGCGATGACCACCAGCCTGCCATCCGGCTGCAGCAGGTCAACGCATTGCGGCAGCACTACCGATAACTCCTCAAGCTCCTGATTGATGTGAATCCGTATAGCTTGAAAAGTGCGCGTCGCCGGATCCTGGCGTGGTTCGCGCGCGGGAACGGCTTCTGCCACGATCGCGGCAAGTTGTCGTGTGGTGTCAACAGGTCCCCGCGTCCGAGCCGCAACAATCGCTGCTGCAATCTGTTTAGCAAACCGTTCTTCGCCATGGTCCCTGATGACCTCCCTGATTTCCGCTTCGTCTGCCGTGGCCAGCCATTGCGCCGCGCTGATGCCATGCCCCGGATCCATACGCATATCGAGCGGCGCGTCGTGGCGAAAACTGAACCCGCGACGCGCATCGTCCAGCTGCGGTGACGACACGCCGATATCCAACAGCACGCCGTCCGCCGCCATCACACCGTTCTCCCGCAGCACTGCAGCAACCCGGCTGAACGCGCTGTGCAGAATCGTGAATCGCGGGTCGTTCACCGCAAGTCCTGCCTCTACCGCTTCGGGATCGCGATCCAGCGCCACCAATCGCCCTCCTTTGCCCAGCCGCTCCAGAATCAAACGGCTGTGACCGCCTCTGCCAAACGTACAGTCGACATAAATGCCGTCGGACCGGATGTTCAATGCTGCTATGGCTTCCTGCGCGAGCACCGCGGCATGCGCGCCGCTTGTCACAAGGAGAAGCCCTCCAGCTCCACCGGCAAACCGCCGGCGCCGAAACTGCCCGCGCTGTCGATCAATTGCGTCCAGCGCTCGTCATTCCACAATTCGAATTTGCGGCCCTGTCCGACCAGCACCACGCTTTTTTCCAGTTGTGCGAAACGTCGCAGCTCAGGCGAAATCAGTACCCGCCCCGCACCGTCCATATCAACATCCACGGCGAAACCGATCAGGCGTCGCTGCAGTTCACGCACCCGCGGATCAAGATTCGACAAACCTTCGAGTTTTTGCTGGATGAGCTCCCAATCGGGCAGCGGATAAACCAGCAGGCAGTGATCCGCATCGGCGGTGATCACCAGGTGACCCGCGCAACGTTCGAGCAGCGCATCGCGATGGCGCGCCGGAACGGCGAGCCTGCCTTTGCTGTCGAGATTGAGTTGTGCGACCCCGCGAAACACGCTTTCCCCCTTGACCGCGGAAGTCTTGCGTTACCGGAGGCCCGGCAGCAATTCTCCCACTTTTTACCACTTCGTCCCACTATAAATAACTGAGCGATGTGGGTCAAGGGTCAAATTATCAAATTCCTTTTTAAGGACAACGACTTACAGCAACTTGTTGACTGCGTTTTTACTGTTTTTTCTTGCAGTAATACATCAATAAAAACAATAGGATATTGCGCGTACTGAATGTAGCGCATTAAGTAATTATGCTTAAAAATCAGGCAATTACAACAGATTGGGGCGTCGCTGCCTGACGACAGCACGCCAAAATCCACATTGAAGTGGGAATGGCCCCGAAAAACCAGGGCAGCCTTCCCAAAGAATGGCCTGCAGAGGAAAAGTGAAGCTGGCCGTTAAGCCGGGTTCTGTCGTGGGCAACCATTCCTCTGGGCCATACATTGCTGCACGGCTCAAGCCACCTACCCGCAAGCTCGGCGGGACGCGTCAACGCTTGCCTATTCGGTGTTGCTCCGGGTGGAGGTTACCGCGTTTCACCCCGCTGGTCGGGCCGGAGAAGAGAGCACGTCGCCGCACTCACAACCCACCGCCCAGCGGACTCGTCTCTGTGGCCCTATTCCTCGCCTCACGGCGGACGGGCGTTACCCGTCACCCTACCCTATGGAGCCCGGACTTTCCTCTATGCACGGCACGGACAAGTTGCCTTGTCCGGTTTATTCCGCGCACAGCGATTGCCTAGCCAGCTTCATCACGGATTTTATCATGGAGACACCTGTCAATCCGACGTAATCATCGGTCAGCGCGACTCGCGCGCGCGCACTGCCGCCAGCAGATCGTGCAAATGACGATCATGCACACCCAGCGCATCAAGGTGGCGCAGGGTGTTCACCAGGTAATCGACATTGGGTCCGCGCTCACCGCAACAGGCGGCGATGATGCTGGCGGCCGTGTCGAGTTCCAGCTGACCAGCGTAACCGTCGTGGAAACGATTGGCGAGGAAGGTCAATGCCGTCTGGCGCCCTATGCCCATGCTGACCGGCAACAACCGTGGCACGTACACCCGCCGCCGCATCTCGCGCAACCACAAGGCTTCCAGCGCATCGGGAACATCCGCGGCAGCGATGCAATACGCCGTGCCCTTGCAGGCCCCGCCGCAATCCAGGCCGAGCACCAATCCGGGGGCTGCCACCGTGCCGCGATAACGGCTGGAATAAATACAGAATGCGCGGTGATAGCCGCGCAGCAGCGCCGGCGCCGAACGATTGAAACGAAATGCGGGGTCCCACATCAGTGAGCCGTAGGTGAATATCCACAGGTCGCCGCGGGGCAGATCAAGCTGGCTGTAATGAAACGGGTCGTCCTGCGGTAGCGGCGCCAATCCGGCGCCTGCGGAATGCTTGGGTCCGGGGACGCTCAAGAGGCGGTGATCCTCCACTGGACCGCGGCGCCTGCGCGCATCGGTACCAACGTGTCGGCGCCAAACGGCACGCTGGCCGGCACGTCCCACGGTTCCAGCTTAAGCGTGATCTTGTCCCGGTTGCGCGGCAGCCCGTAAAAATCCGCGCCGAAATGACTGGCAAACCCCTCGAGCCGGTCAAGCGCGCCCGCCGCCGCAAACACTTCGGCATACAACTCAATGCCGGCATGCGCGGTGTACATGCCGGCGCAGCCACAGTCGTTTTCCTTGGTATGCCGCGCATGCGGCGCGCTGTCGGTGCCGAGGAAAAATTTCGGATTGCCGCTGATCGCCGCAGCCACCAGCGCTGCGCGGTGGGTTTCGCGCTTGAGTATCGGCAGGCAGTAGTTGTGCGGCCGCACGCCGCCGGTGAACATCGCATTGCGGTTGAGCAGCAGGTGTTGCGGCGTCAGTGTTGCTGCGATGCGCTCCGGGGCTGCGGTGACGAACACGGTGGCTTCGCGCGTGGTGATGTGCTCCATCACCACTTTCAAACCCTGGAAGCGTTCCACCAGAGGCGCCAGCGTGCGCTCAATGAATACGCGTTCGCGGTCAAACACGTCGACGCCCGGATCCGTCACTTCACCATGTACCAGCAGCGGCATGCCGGCTTTTTCCATCGCGGCCAGCACCGGAAAACATTTCTCGATTGCGCTCACGCCAGAATCAGAGTTGGTCGTCGCACCCGCCGGGTAATATTTCACTGCATGCACTGCACCGCTTTTTTTGGCCTTGTCGATTTCTTCCGGTCGCGTGTTGTCGGTCAGGTACAGCGTCATCAGCGGCTCAAAGCGGCTCCCCGCGGGCAGCGCCGCACGGATACGGTCGCGGTAAGCCAGCGCCAGCTCGGTGGTGGTCACCGGCGGCTTCAGGTTGGGCATGACAATGGCGCGCGCAAACCGCGCAGCGGTATGCGGCAGCACATCGCGCATCGCCGTACCGTCGCGCAGATGAAGATGCCAGTCGTCGGGACGGGTAATGGTAAGCATACTGATGGACGTACTGCGGGTAGATGTATTCATGGCGACTTGCATGGTAAACGGTGCATGGACAACAGTAAATTGCGGTGCCTCAAATTTTACCTTCGCTCATGTCTGCCTTGAGCGTGAGTGCAAGCTTGTACAGTGCGTTGCGATTGCCCCCGGTCAGCTTTACCGCAAGCGCCACGGCCTGTTTGACGGGTAACTCAGCCAGCAGAGTTTTCAGCACGGCTTCGATATCGATCCCGGCCGGTGACGAGTTCATCGCTACAGCGCCCTCGACCACCAGTACAAACTCTCCGCGCCGGTGATTGTCGTCGGCCTCAAGCCAGGCCACGGCCTCATCGAGCCTGCAGCGATGCAGGTTTTCGTGGATTTTGGTCAGCTCGCGCGCAATGACGATATGGCGGGCTCCGCCGAAAGCGGCACACAGGTCGGCAACGCTGCTGACGACGCGATGCGGTGCTTCATAAAACACCAGCAGCGCGGTCTGCGCCACAAGTTCCGCCAGTTCGCGGCGGCGTTCGGCCGCGCGTGCCGGCAGAAAACCGCAAAACAGGAAGCGGCTCGCCTCGAAGCCGCTGGCCGACAACACTGCCGCCGCCGCATTCGGCCCGGGGATCGGCACCACCGCATAACCCGCGGCGCGCACCGCTGCCACCACCTGCGCCCCTGGGTCGGCAATGCCCGGCGTGCCGGCGTCGCTGACCAGCGCCACCGTTTTGCCCTCCGCCAGCAGGCCGGTCACGCGTTCCGCGGCGCGGCGCTCATTGTGTTCATGCACGGCCACCAGTCTGCCGGAGATACCGTGGCGATTGAGCAGGCGGATCGTAACCCGGGTGTCTTCGGCGGCAATGATATCCGCGGCCTTCAGCACCTCCAGCGCGCGCAAGGTGATGTCGCCGAGATTTCCGATGGGCGTGGCGACTACATATAATGTCGCCTTGTTGACCGTCACTGACTCACCGACCATCTTCTCACCGACCATCCTCTCACCGATCATTCTCTCACCCACCATCCCGCGATCTGTGTCCACGCCCCGTCCCACTGCCGGATTAACCGAATGATTCATCACCTGTCGCAATATATGCACCGCATTGCTGCGGTCCGCATTACAGCGACCCGCAGTACAGCGATTATCTCCGCCTGCGTGCTCGCACTATACGGAGCGCCCACGGCATTGGCCAGCGACGCGACGCCGCAAACCGGCGCCATTGCCGCTACAACCCAGGTGCCGCATATCGCGCTGCTGTTGCCGGTGAATTCAAAAATATTCGGCCGCCATGCTACGGCGCTGCGCGACGGCTTCCGGGCCGCAGCCAAGGCACAAAGCCGGACACCGGTTCCGGTGCGCGAATACGCGGTCTCCGAAAACGTGGCCAATGTGCTCGAGGGTTATCGCGCAGCCGTGGCCGCCGGCGCGCAGGTCATCGTGGGACCGTTGACGCGGGATGCCGTCACCGCGCTGGCCTTCGGCGAGCCGGTGCCGGTGCCCACGCTGGCGCTCAACGTGCCGGACAACACCGGACGCAATCCCGGCAACCTGTATCTGCTGAGCCTGCAGATCGAAACGGAAGCGCGACAGGTTGCACAGATTGCCTGGCGCGACGGCCGCCGTACTGCGGTCACCCTCAATGGCGGCAGCCCGGTAGAGCGTCGCATGCAAGCCGCATTCGCCGGCGAGTTCATGCGCCTGGGCGGCAGGGTGGCGACGGATGTGGCCTATGCCCCCGATCCGGACAAGCTGAAAGCCATCACGCGCAGTGGCAGCGCGGCCGACATGTATTTTCTGGCACTGGGCTATACCGAAGCCCGCATCGTGCGCTCCTTTCTGGGCGCAACACCGATTTATGCCACCTCCGGCGTACATGCCAGCGATCAGGGACCGCTCGCCGGATTCGACCTGGCCGGCGTTAATTTCGTCGACATGCCATGGCTGCTCGAGCCCAATCACGCCGCGGTGATGGTCTACGCCCGTTCAAAACCGCTGGCGTCCATGGATCTGGAACGGTTTTACGCGCTCGGCATTGACGCCTGGCGCATCGCCCAGCTGCTGCTCAGCGGCGCCCGCGACATCCGCCTCGATGGCGTGACCGGGCAACTGACGCTGGGTGCGGACGGTCACATTGAACGGGAACTGGTCGCCGGGCGTTACAGCGAAGGTCGCCCGCTGGCGACAGATCCGGCGCCTCGTGAACCCGCGCGGTGAACAGGCGGAAGCGCTCGCCGCCGATTTCCTGCGCGGCAAGGGCTTGCGCATCGCCGTCAGAAATTACCGCAGCCGCTATGGTGAAATCGACCTGATCGCCCGAGAAGGCGCAACAGTAGTATTTGTCGAAGTGCGCAGCCGAGCCAGCGACGCCTATGGCGGAGCAGCCGCCAGCATCACCGCGGCCAAGCGCGAAAAACTGCTGAAAACCGCCCGCCACTACCTCGCCGGGATCACCCCGCTGCCGCAGTGCCGGTTTGATGCGGTGCTGATCTCCGGCGAGCCGCCGCGCATCGAGTGGATACGCAATGCCATCGAAGACTGATGGCGTGTAAATCCATACACCCCCTTCAGAGTACAATACCGCCCACTATGGATCTGATCAGCCGCATCAGCGAAAACTTTTCCGAAAGCGCCCATCTCAAGCTGCAAAGCATGGATGCGCTGGCGGCACCCATTGCATCCGCCGTACAACTGATGGTGCGCTGCCTGCAGCAGGACGGGAAAATCCTCGCCTGTGGCAACGGCGGTTCCGCCGCCGACGCGCAGCATTTTTCTGCGGAACTGTTGAACCGGTTCGAGGTCGAACGCCCAGGCTTGGCTGCAATGGCGCTGACCACGGACAGTTCGACATTGACGTCGATCGCCAATGATTACGATTTCAAGATGGTGTTTTCAAAGCAGGTGCGGGCACTGGGCCATGCGGGTGATGTGCTGCTGGCGATATCGACCAGCGGCAATTCGCCCAATGTCATCGCCGCAATTGAAGCGGCGCATGAATGCGACATGCAGGTGGTCGCGTTGACCGGGCGTAACGGCGGCAAGATGGGCGAAATACTGAAGGCGGACGACGTGCACATCTGTGTGCCGGCGACCAGCACCGCACGCATTCAGGAAGTCCACCTGCTGTCGCTGCACTGCCTGTGCGATGGCATAGATTGCCTGCTGTTAGGTGTTGAATAAACCGTTAGGCATTGAATAATTTCAGGGGTTAAATACATGCGCAAGCTTTTGACATTGATCTGCATCGCGTTGTTGCCAGCGCTCACCGGATGTATGGCTGTGGCACTCGGTGGCGCTGCCGCAACCGGCTTCATCGTCGGCGAAGACCGCCGCACGTTAGGCACCATCACCGAAGACCAGGGCATCGAAATCAGGTCGGCGAACCGGATCGAGGAAAAAGTACGCGACGCGCACATCAATATCACCAGTTACAACCGCGCGGTGCTGCTGACCGGCGAAGTGCCGAGCGAAGCCGCCAAGACGGATGCCGAGCGTATTGCGCGAGCGGTGGAAAATGTGCGCAGCGTGTTCAACGAACTTCAGGTTGCTGGCAATGCCTCGCTGCAGTCGCGTACCAACGACTCAATACTGACCTCCAAGGTAAAAGCGCGCTTCGTCGATGGCAGAAAATTCAGTCCCGTACACGTCAAGGTGGTTTCCGAAAATGGCGTGGTCTACCTGCTGGGCATGGTCAACCGTCAGGAAGCCGCGGATGCCACTGAGGTCGCGCGCACCACTGGCGGCGTGCGCAAGGTGGTCCGGGTATTCGAGTATATGGATTAAAAGTATAAATAAATCAAATACTTATGTAATCATTCCAAGCGCGCCGCAGGGCGCGCTTGTCGTTTCAGCAGGCGCATCAAAGCCCCGATTCCTGGCAGTTTTTCGTATAACTCTTCCGCTGCATCCCAGTAGTCGCGGTGCACCGCCACCAGCCCCGCACCATCAAAGGTCAGCAGGCTTGCGCCGTGAATGCGCTGCGTGACCTGCGGTTGCCAGCGGCGAAAACAGAATTCGAAATCCCAGGTCAGCAACACGCGCGGCAACTCCACCACGCGCTCGCGCACGATAAAACGCGGTGCCTCGAGCTGATCGAACATATGACGGAAGATCACCGCCAGCGCGTCCAGTCCGCGCACGTCGTTGAACGGGTCCTTGAAGCAGCAGTCTTCGGTATAAAAACGCTGCAGCCCGGAAACGGATTGCGGCGTCAATGTCTCAAAAAATTGCACCAGCGCATCGACGCGGTCCTTCATCACATTCCCGTCCCTTTGTGTATCAAGGCAAAATACCAGCGGTAGGGCAGCAGCCGCAGCAGTTTCAGCCACAGCGTAAATCGCCG
>JAYUYQ010000076.1:0-2692 GCA_043752435.1 Betaproteobacteria bacterium | reverse complement strand
TTTCCGCGCTGTGTTCACCGAGCCGCGGTGCCGGCCGGTGGGGCATCGGGTCTGCGCCCGACCAGTGGCTGGCCAGCATCATTTCACGCAGCCGGCCTTCACTGGGATGATCGGATTCCTTGAAGAATCCGATGGCGGCAAGGTGCGGGTCGTTCAATACATCCCCGACAGTTTTCATGGGTGCTGACGGGATGTCGGCTTCGCGCAGCAGTTTTTCCCATTCTGCGTTGCTGCGCAGTTTCAGGTGTTCAGCGGCAAAGGCGTAGACCTCGGCAATGTTGCGCGAACGTGCCTCATGGCTGCTGAAGCGCGGGTCGCTGTCGAACATCGCCTCCTGGCCGATCAGCTTGAAAAAAGCGCGCCAGTGTTTGTCGTTGTAGATCAGCACGCACATATAGCCGTCGCGGGTTTTGTACGGCGCGCGGTCCGGCGCCAGCATGCGCGCGTAGCCGTAGGGGCCTTCCGGCGGCTCGAAGGTGAATCCGCCCATATGGTCGGCGAGCACCATCTGCGTCACGGTTTCGAACATCGGCACTTCAACCGACTGGCCGCGGCCGGTGCGGCTGCGCGAAAACAGCGCAGTGGTTACAGCATTGACCGCGGCAAGCCCTGTGATGCGATCGGCGATGGCCAGCGGCGCGTAACGCGGGCTGGACGCGCCTGCTTCATGAAACAGCGCCGGCATCGCCGACATGCCCTGGATCAGGTCGTCATAGGCGGGCTGTGCGGCATAGGGCCCGCGCTGGCTGAAGCCATAAGCGCCGACGTAAATGATCTGTGGATTGATCGCAGCGACGTCCTCATAGGACAGCTTCAGCCGTTTCATTGCCTGCGGCCGCACGTTGTAGAACAACACATCCGCGGTCTTGATCAATTCCTGCAGCGCTTTGAGTCCGTCGGGCTTTTTCAAGTCAAGCACGATCGAACGTTTGTTGCGGTTGTGATGCAGAAAAATATGGCCCATGGCCGGATGCCGCATCGGCGCGACGTGGCGCAGGATGTCGCCGTCGGGTGATTCGATCTTGATGATGTCGGCGCCAAGGTCGCCGAGCAATTGGGTTGCAAAAGGGCCCATGACGACCGAGCTCAGGTCCAGTACGCGTACGCCGTCCAAGGGTTGGTTCAAGTGATTGCTCCAATAGGAATGCCGCGGATTGTATCAAGATTGTGCAGGCGTTCAGTGAGCCTTTGTACCGCGGAGGCCAGAGTCGGCTGGTATAGAATCGGAACCAGTCGAACGCAATCTGGCTGAAAACTGCACATGGCTCTGACACTGGAAGAATACGAGCGCCTCAATCCACGCTGCGAGATTGAGCACGAAGGCGTAAAGATGGTGTTTTCCACGCCGGGCCAGCTGACCCGCTGGCGGGTTGAATCGATCCATATCAAGGAGCCGTGGACGCTGGAATGGATTGCGAGCTTTCGGCCGGGCGAGACCCTGCTCGATTGCGGCGCCAACGTCGGCATGTACACGATCTGGGCTGCCGCCACGCGCAAGGTGCAGGTTTATGCCTTCGAGCCCGAGTCGCAGAATTACGCGCTGCTCAACCGCAACATCCAGAACAACCGGCTGGAGGGCCTGGTCAAGGCCTACTGCATGGGTCTGTCGGACAAGTCCGGGCTGTTCGACCTGCATATGGCGGACATGCGCGTCGGCGGCTCCTGCCATTCGGTCGATGAGGCGCTGGATTTTGAACACAAGCCGCTGAAAGCCCTGTTTGTGCAGGGCTGCGTCGCGGCGACAGTAGACGAACTCGTGGCCAGCGGTGCCATGCCGATACCCAACCATATCAAGATCGATGTCGATGGTTTCGAACCAAAGGTCATCGCTGGCGCCCGCACCACGCTCTCCAATCCCGCCGTGCGTTCCGTGCTGATCGAGACCAATCTGAACCTCGAAGATCACCGCGCGATGGTGAGCGAGTTGAACGCCATGGGCCTGATGCATGATCACGCGCAGGTGCGGCGGGCGCAGCGCAAGGAAGGTACTTTTAAAGGAGTCGCAGAGCATGTTTTCCGACGCTGAGCTGCAACTGGCGTACAAGGTGGGGAACGTGCCGTTCAACATGTTCCCCTATCCGCATTTTTATTTACCCGATGTGTTCCCGGCGGATTTTTACCGGCAGTTGCAGCAGAACCTGCCCGATCCGCAGGCGATGATCCCGATCGAGGAGGCGCGCCAGCTTAAAGGTTACAAGGAGCGCTTTGTTCTGGGACTGGATGCCAAAAACCTTGCGACACTGCCCGCAGCCAAGCAAGCGTTCTGGTCGGATCTGGCCGGCTGGATGGTCGGCGCCAACTTCCGCTCGCTGATTTTGAAAAAATTCCAACCTTTCATTGACCAGCGTTTTGCCGGTATTGATGGCATGGAGTTTTACGACGAAGCCCTGCTGGTGCAGGACATCACCAATTACAAGCTGGGGCCGCATACCGACACGCCGCGCAAGGTGGTGACCCTCCTGTTTTACCTGCCGCCCGACGATTCGCAGCGGCATATGGGCACTTCACTGTACCTGCCCAAGGATGCGGAATTCACCTGCCCCGGTGGCCCGCATCACGACCGGGAAAAATTTGTTCGCTTGCATACCAACCCGTTTGCGCCGAATTCGATGTTTGCCTTTTTCAAGACCAACAATTCATTCCACGGCGTCGAGCCGGTGGCAGACCCGGATTGCCGGCGCTGGCTGCTGCT
>JAYUYQ010000075.1:0-6996 GCA_043752435.1 Betaproteobacteria bacterium | reverse complement strand
ACCACGCAGTGCCGGCGCCCGCAACGGCCAGCCAGAACGGCAGCGTGCCCAGCGCGTGGGTCATCATGCCGATGACACCGTGGAAACCCTGCGCCATGGTCGCCATCGCGGTATGCGCAGGATGGACGGTAATCGAACTGCCGAAATAATTGCCGTAAACGAAGGTGCCGATCAGCCAGCCCGCACACACCGACGGGATCGCCAACAGCACCAACGGCACCCATACCACCGCCGGGGATTCGTGCGGCGCGTGGCGGTCATGGCCGTGATCGTGCGCATGCTCATTTTCGTGAGCAGCGTGTTTATGATCATCGTGCGCTGCCGCCGCTGCGACCGCTGCCGCTTCAGCATCAGCGGCAATGACGTCAGGATGATGCGGATCGGCAAAACGTTCCTTGCCGTGGAATGCGTAAAACACCAGGCGGAAAGAATAAAAACCACCGACGAACACCCCCGCCACGGCCAGCGCGTAGGCAAACCCGGCACCGGGGATTGTGGCGTGATGCAGGGCTTCGACGATGGTTTCCTTGGAGAAAAAGCCGGCAAACGGCGGCAGGCCGGCATTGGCCAGCGCACCGATCAGCACCGTCATATAAGTGATCGGCATGTACTTGGCGAGGCCGCCCATTTTGCGCATGTCCTGCTGGTGATGCATGGCAATGATCACCGAGCCGGCGCCGAGGAACAGCACCGCCTTGAAGAAAGCATGCGTGAACAGATGGAATATCGCCGCCGAATAGGCCGAGGCACCCAGCGCCATGGTCATGTAGCCCAACTGTGACAGCGTTGAATAAGCCACCACACGTTTGATGTCGTACTGCACGGTGGCGATCAGCGCCATGAAAAAGGCGGTGATGGCACCAATCACCAACACGAACGACAGCGCGGTTTCTGACAACTCGAACAGTGGTGACATCCGCGCCACCATGAAAATTCCCGCCGTGACCATGGTCGCGGCATGGATCAGCGCGGAAATCGGCGTCGGACCTTCCATCGAATCCGGCAGCCAGACATGCAGCGGGAACTGCGCCGATTTGCCCATGGCGCCGATGAACAGCAGGATGCAGATCACGGTGATCAGCGACCAGCTGACACCCGGGAACAGTTCGATGGTGTTGCCGCTCAGACGGTCGGCACCAGCAAACACCGCGGCGTAATCCAGCGTGCCGAAGTACATCAGCACCAGCGCGATGCCGAGCAGGAAACCGAAGTCACCGACGCGGTTGACCAGGAAGGCTTTCAGGTTGGCGTAGATCGCCGTCGGCCGGGTGTACCAGAAACCGATCAGCAGGTACGACACCAGGCCCACCGCTTCCCAGCCGAAAAACAGCTGCAGGAAGTTGTTGCTCATCACCAGCATCAGCATCGAGAAGGTGAACAACGAGATATAGCTGAAAAAGCGCTGGTAACCGGGATCGTCGGCCATATAGCCGATGGTGTAGATATGCACCATCAGCGACACAAAGGACACCACCATCATCATCGTCGCCGACAGCGGGTCGATCAGAAAGCCGATTTCAAAGCGGATGTTGCCCGACACCAGCCAGGTGTAGACCGGGCCGTTGAATATATTGCCGCCCATCACGTCGCGGTAGACCAGGAACGACGCGACCAGGCACACCACCATGCCGAGAATGGTCACGGTGTGCGCAGCGCGGCGGCCGATGGCCTTGCCGAACAGGCCGGCGATGATCGCGCCGGCGAGCGGCGCCAGCGGCACCAGCAGATAGAGTTTTTGCATCCCGGTCATGACCGCATCAGCCCTTCATCCGGTTGATGTCTTCGACATTGATGGTGTGCAAGTTGCGGAACAGCACCACCAGAATCGCCAGACCGATGGCCGATTCGGCGGCAGCAACAGTCAGAATGAAAAACACGAACACCTGACCCGCCATATCACCGAGGAAATGTGAAAAGGCGATGAAATTCATGTTCACCGCCAGCAGCATCAGTTCGATCGCCATCAGCAGCACGATCACGTTTTTGCGGTTCAGGAATATGCCGATCACCGAAATGGCGAACAGCACCGCGCCCAGCACCAGGTAGTGCGACAGGGAAATCATGGTTGCCCCCCCTGGTCCTGCTTTACTTCCTCTTTTACCGACGGCATGGACACGATGCGCACCCGGTCTTCGCGGCGCACATTGATCTGTGCCGACGGATCGATGTATTTGCCGTGTTTGCGGCGGCGCAGAGTCAGCGCAATGGCCGCGACGATGGCGACCAGCAGGATCACGGCAGCCAGCTCAAACGGATAGACGTAATCGGTATAGAGCAGCCGGCCCAGTTCCTTGGTGTTGCTGTAACCCGCGGGTGAAGAAGCAGGACGCGGCGCCTCGTCGAGGCCGAAATACGGGCCGGCCAGCACCAGCGCCATCTCGGCCACCAGCAGCAGCGCCACCACGGCGCCGATCGGCAGATAACTCCAGAAGCCTTCGCGCAGCCGCTCAAGATTGATGTCGAGCATCATCACCACGAACAGGAACAGCACCATCACCGCGCCGACGTAGACGAGGATCAGCGCAATACCGAGGAATTCCGCCTCGAGCTGGATCCACAACCCGGCCGAAGTACAGAACGCCAGCACCAGGAACAGAGCGGCGTGCACGGGGTTGCGCGCAGTAATGACGCGCAATGCAGCGAACACCAGGATCGCCGCAAAAAACCAGAACATAAAATCTTGAAAGGTCATCTTGTTGTTCTATTGTTTTATCGTTCTATCGTTCTATCGTTCTATCGTTCTAGCGATACGCCGCATCGGCGGCGCGGTCCTGCGCAATCTGTTCTTCGTAAGCGTCACCGATCGCCAGCAGCATCGGCTTGGTATAAATCAGGTCGCCGCGTTTTTCACCGTGGTATTCAAAAATGCGCGTCTCGACGATCGAGTCCACCGGGCAGGATTCCTCGCAGAAACCGCAGAATATGCACTTGGTGAGGTCGATGTCGTAACGCGTGGTGCGGCGCGTGCCGTCGTCGCGCTGCTCAGATTCAATGGTGATCGCCAGCGCCGGGCACACCGCTTCGCACAGCTTGCAGGCGATGCAGCGCTCTTCACCGTTGGGATAACGGCGCAGCGCATGCAGCCCCCGGAAGCGTGGGCTCTGCGGGGTTTTTTCTTCCGGGAACTGCACCGTGATCTTGCGCGCGAACAGGTAGCGTCCGGTGAGCGCCATGCCCTTTAGCAACTCGAACAGCAGGAAGGTGCTGAAAAATTTGCGGATGGCTTTCATCATTTCCACCATATCCACAGGGAGGTCTGCATCCACGCGCCGAGCACCACGATCCACACGAGGGTCACCGGAATGAAGATCTTCCAGCCCAGGCGCATGATCTGGTCATAGCGGTAGCGCGGGAAGGTTGCGCGGAACCAGATGAACGTGGACACCACGAAAAAAGCCTTCAGGATCAGCCAGCCAAAGCTGGAAGCGCCGAGCACGCCCCAGGATGCCGGGAACGGTGACAGCCAGCCGCCGAGGAACAGAATCGCGGTCAGCATCGAAATCAGAATCATGTTCGCGTATTCAGCGAGGAAAAACACCGCGAAGGTCATGCCCGAATATTCGACGTGGAAGCCGGCAACGATTTCGGATTCACCTTCGGCGACGTCGAAGGGCGCGCGGTTGGTCTCGGCGACGCCGGCAATAACATAAGTCAGGAACAGCGGGAACAGCGGAATCCAGAACCAGCTGAACAATCCCGCCCCGCCCTGCTGTGCCTTGACGATGTCGCCAAGGTTCAGGCTTTGCGCCGCCATCAGCACGCCGACCAACGCAAAACCCATGGCGATTTCATAGGACACGATCTGCGCGGCAGAACGCAGGCTGCCGATGAAGGCGTATTTGGAATTCGATGCCCAGCCGGCGATGATCACGCCATAGACGCCGAGCGAGGTCATCGCCAGCAGATACAGCAGGCTGGCGTCGATGTTCGACAGCACCAGTTCTGGCGAAAACGGCACCACGGCCCACGCCGCCAGTGCCGGCATGATCGCCATGATGGGAGCCAGCACGAACAGGAATTTGTTGGCGCCGGTGGGAACGATGATTTCCTTGACCAGCAATTTCAGGCCGTCGGCGATCGGCTGCGCCAGACCACCCAGCCATGAAATGCCGAAGAAGGTGGTGCGGTTCGGGCCAATGCGAATCTGCATGAAACCGATGAGTTTCCGTTCCCACAGCGTCAGGTAGGCCACGCAGAGCATCAGCGGCACGACAATGGCCATGATTTTCACCACCGTCCACACGACCGGCCACAAGGGTCCGAGCAGTGTTTGCGGATAGGCGAGCAAGGAGTCGAGCATCACGCACTCGCCTTCTGCGTCTGGGCCACGCGTTCAAGCGTCAGCGCCGCATCCGCTGCACCGAGTGCTGCAGTTTCTGCGCGCGCCAGTGCAACCCGCACGCAATTCGCCGGCAATTGATCATCGATGGCATAAGGCAGCGTCACTTCGCCACCGTCCTGCACCACGCGCACAAAATCACCGTCGTGTAATCCGAGTTGGTCTGCCAATGCACGACTCATCAACGCTGAAGACGCTTGCGCGTCACGGGTTTTCTGCAGACTGGGCGCGCGACGCGCCAGTGCATCGGCAGCATAGATCGGCACTTCGGCAATTCGTGCGATGCTGCTGCCTGTTGGCGTAAGTGCGGCCGGCAGTGCGCCGAGGGTATATCGTAAGTTATTGTTTTTATTAAATATTTCAGTCTTTCCGTGAAGCGCTTCGCGCTGCGCATCATCGGCGCCATCGTGTTCGAAGCCGGTGAGACCGAGCAGATTGCCGAGCACGCGCAGGATTTTCCATGCCGGACGCGTCTCACCCAGTGGCTGCACCACGCCGTTGAAGGTCTGCACGCGGCCTTCGGTACTGATGTAAGTGCCGGCAGTTTCGGTGAACGGCGCAATCGGCAGCAGCACATGCGCGTATTCGGTCGCGCCATGCAGGAACGGGCTCATCGCAACGACCAGCTCCGCCTGTTTTAACGCAGCGATCGCCTGCCGCGGATTGTGCATATCGAGTTCGGGCTCAACGCCGAGCATCAAGTAAGCCTTCAGCGGCGCTTCGATCATCTGCCTTGCGTTTTTGCCTTCCCTCATCCCTGACCCTTCCCCCGGAGGGGGAAGGGAAGCATCTGCCCCCCCTCTCCCTCTGGGAGAGGGGCCGGGGGTGAGGGAAGGCACGCAGCCGGCGACATATCCACCAACGCTGTTTGCTGCCGCGCCGAGGAAACCGAAGGGACAGCCGAGAATTTCACCCAGTGCCTGCGCCAGTGCATGCAAAGCGCCGGCAGCCGAATGTTGTTCAGCGAAGTTGCCGAGGAATACGCCAACTTTCGTACCCGAGGCCAGGCTTTCAGCAATACGTTTGGCGGCATCCGTCACCGTCACACCGGCCACTGCGCCGCGCACCGCTTCCGGCACCGCGACATTTTTGATTTCAGCAACCGCCTTCACCACCTGCGCCAGCGTCTGCGGCAGCAGTGCCGGCGCGACGATGGCCTTGTTGGCGACACGCATCAGCAGATCGTCATCGGCAGCGTGGATCAGATTGAGCTGGGTTTGTTTTTTCGTCGACTGGCGCAGACGATGCGCGAGCAGTGGATGGTCCTTGCGCAGCGTCGATCCCACCACCAGCACGCGATCAAGCGTCGCGATGTCGGCGATGTTCATGCCCAGCCAGGGAATACCGGTCGATTTGCCGTCGGCGCTGAAATCGGCCTGGCGCAGACGGAAATCAACATTGCCCGAGCCGTAACCGCGCAGCAGTTTTTGCAGCAAATGCAGTTCTTCCAGCGTCTGGTGCGGTGTCGCCAACGCGCCGACGGCCTCTGAACCATGCGCAGCCTTGATGCGCTGCAATTCTTTAGCGATGAATTCCAACGCCACCGGCCATTCGACTTCCTGCCAGTGGCCGCCCTGCTTCAGCATCGGTTTCGCCAGGCGTTTGTCCGAATTCAGCGCTTCGTATGAAAAACGGTCCTTGTCCGACAGCCAGCATTCATTGACGGCTTCGTTGTCGCGCGGCAAGACGCGCATCACGCGGTTCTGCTTCATCTGCAGCGTCAGGTTGGAACCGAGGCCGCAATGCGGGCTGACCGAAGGTTTGCGCGTCAGCTCCCAAGTGCGGGCGCTGTAGCGGAAGGGTTTCGAAGTCAGCGCGCCGACCGGGCACAGGTCGATGACATTGCCCGACAGTTCTGAATCGACGGTTTTGCCGACGAAGGTGATGATTTCCGAATGTTCGCCGCGGCCGATCATGCCCAGTTCCATGATGCCAGCGATTTCCTGGCCGAAACGCACACAGCGCGTGCAGTGGATGCAGCGCGTCATGTCCGTCGAGATCAGCGGACCCAGGTTCTTGTTGGCGACGACACGTTTGTCTTCCTCGTAACGTGAGCCGCTGCTGCCATAACCCACCGCGAGATCCTGCAACTGACATTCACCGCCCTGATCACAGATCGGGCAGTCGAGCGGATGGTTGATCAGCAGGAATTCCATGACGCCCTTCTGGGCGTTCACGGCCGTGTCCGAATGTGTCCACACCTTCATGCCATTGGTCACCGGCGTTGCGCAGGCGGGCAGCGGCTTCGGCGCCTTTTCCACCTGCACAAGGCACATGCGACAGTTGGCGGCGATCGAAAGTTTTTTGTGATAGCAGAAGTGCGGCACGTAAATGCCGGCCTTGTTGGCGGCATCCATTACGGTGCTGCCTTCAGGCACTTCCATCAATTTACCGTCGAGTTCGAGTTCCAGCATGGCGTCGGCCTAGATATAAGGTGCGACCAGGCACTTCTTGTGGTCGATGTGATGTTGGAATTCGTCGCGGAAATTCTTGATAAAGGCGCGCACCGGCATCGCCGCGGCATCACCCAGCGCGCAGATCGTGCGGCCCTGGATGTTGTCGGCCACCTTGTTCAGCATGTCCAGATCTTCGGGCCGGCCCTGGCCGTGTTCGATGCGGTGAACCATCCGGTACAACCAGCCGGTGCCTTCGCGGCA
>JAYUYQ010000074.1:0-2705 GCA_043752435.1 Betaproteobacteria bacterium | reverse complement strand
AGTTCGTTCTTTTCATCGACTGAACGTACCGCCGATGTGTTCCCCTGGGATTCGATCTGAATTCGCGCCCTTTTCATCAGAAAAGGGCGCAGTAACCTCCCATCTCCCGCCGGGACAAGGGAACACTTGGAGCGAAGCAGAGGGGCCGGGGGTCAAGGGAACACTTGGAGCGAAGCAGAGGGGCAGCAGGATGAGGATTAAGGGATGAGGGACTGCTGAATGAACGTCCGCTTCGAAAAAAACCAGGGCATCGCCACACTGACGCTGGACCGGCCGGATCGCCTGAACGCGATGGCCGATGCGATGTGGGATGCCCTGTACGAACACATCAACACCATCGCTGCCGACGATGAAATCCGTGCCGTGGTGCTGAAAGGCGAAGGCCGCGCCTTCTGCTCCGGTGGTGATGTCAGCAACATGGCCAAATCCGACATTGTGTCCGGACGCGCGCGCTCGCAGAAACGGCATCGAACCATCATCGCGCTCTACAATCTGGAAAAACCGGTGATCGCCGCGACCCGTGGCGCGGTCTACGGCATCGGCAACGCGCTGGCGCTGGCCTGTGATCTGATCGTCGCTTCTGACACCACCAAATTTTCGATGGCCTTCAAAAAAGTCGGCGTGGTGCCCGACGGCGGCGCCATTTTCTTTTTGGTACAGCGCCTCGGCATGTCCCAGGCCAAGGAACTGGTCTACACCGCGCGCGCCTTTGGGGCTGAGGAAGCCAAAAGCCTGGGCCTGGTGTCGCGCGTGGTGCCCGATGCCGAACTTGAAACCGCGGCGCAGGCACTGGCCACTGAATTCGCCGAATCCGCGACTTACGCTTTGGCACTGGCGAAAAAAATGTTCCAGTCGATGGCCGTGCCGACACTCGAGCAACTCTGTGAAATGGAAACCCTGGCTTCGGGCATCGTGCGCCTGACCCACGACCACCATGAAGGCGTGGCGGCATTCAAGGAAAAACGCCCGCCCAAGTTTTTGGGTAAATGAGTTTCTCGACAAATAAGCCGGGCACATCCATCGTGGCCCCGGCACAGCGCGGCAACGACACTTCCTGGCTCCTCTGGCTTTGCGCAAGCCGCACCAGTTTCGCGCTGATTTTCACCGCCTATGCCGCAGCTATCCCCCTGCTCAAACCCGAATGGGGCATGAGTGCAGGTGAAGCCGGGCTGATCCAGTCGGCCTGGCACGGCGGTTACCTGTTCTCGCTGGTCGCCGTCGGCTTTCTCGCCGATCGTTATGGCGCCAAACGCGTGTTCATCGTCTCCAGCCTCGCCTCCAGCATCAGCGCGATGATTTTTGCCGTATTCGCCGAGAGTTTCGTCAGTGGCGTGATCCTCTACGGCCTGACCGGTTTGTTCTCCGGCGGCTCCTACACGCCCGGCCTGACCTTGATCGCCGAACGTTTCCAACCGGCCGACCGCGGCCGCGCCATGGGTTTTTATCTCGCGGCCGCTTCCGGTGGTTACGCGCTGGCGCTGCTGCTGACCGGCGCGCTGACACCGTTGATTGGCTGGCGCGGCGCTTTCATTGTCAACGCCACCGGGCCGGTGCTGGGCACGCTGCTCGCGCTGTATGCACTGCGCAGCACGCCGAACGTGATCCATCCGCGCAGTGCGGAACAGGCCACCGAGAAACCGGTGGCAATGATCCTCAACAACAAACCGGCGATGCTGGTGACCTGGGCCTATACCTTCCATTCCTGGGAAATGCTCGGCATGAAAGCCTGGATGCCGGCGTTCCTGTCGGCAGCCGCCGCATACTCCACCGGCAGCAACGCCACTGCATCGGCAAGCCTCGGCGCGGGGCTTGCCGCCATCGCCTACATCGGCAGCATGGGCGGCAGCATCACCGGCGGCTGGCTGTCGGACCGTATGGGCCGCACCTGGACCATGCTGGTGCTGGCCACCACCAGCGCCTGCTGCTCGCTGGCACTGGGCTGGCTGATCGGTTTGCCGTTGTGGCTGCTGGTGGTGATCTGCGCGTTCTACAGCTTCACCGCGGTCGGTGACTCCTCGGTGTTTTCGACGGCGGTCACTGAACTGGTGCCACCGCGTCACATCGGCGCGGCTTATTCAGTACGTTCAGTGCTCGGCTTCGGCGCCGGCGCCATCGCGCCCTGGGTGTTCGGTTTGGTGCTGGATGCTGCGGGTGCTGCGCAAGCCTCTCCTGTCGTCACCTGGGGCCTCGCCTGGTGCTCGCTGGGCGTGATTGCCTTGTTCAGCCCTGTCGCAACTTGGCGCTTGCGCCGGATGCCCGAAGCCACGCAAATGGCGAACGGAAAACGCTAGGGTCTGTTAATGACTATTTCATGAGTGCGACGGCGACGATTTGGCCTCAGGACGCGAAGCGCCGAGTGCCGTTTGCCCGTTGGCAAACAAGCGAAGTCGCGACAATGGCATGGGGCCAAATCGTCCCGTCCCTCCGGGTTGTGGTCAAAATCGCCACTGGCTGCGTTACTTGCCTTGCCCATATTCTCGATATGAGCCGTGGCAAGTGTCTTGCCATTGACGATTTTGACCACAACGCATCTCATGAAATAATCATTAACAGACCCTGACTCCCCACTCTTCGCCGACCGGAACACTCATGAAAATCACCAAACTCGAAATCCACATCCTGCGCGCGCCCGACGAAGGCCTGCGTCCGTACTGGGTCAGCAACTTCATCGTGCCCAAGGCCAATGAAATCCTCGTGCGCATGTT